>JAAFHG010000037.1:0-1239 GCA_013297585.1 Chitinophagales bacterium | reverse complement strand
TTTCGGCAAATGTGGTAGTATGTAAGCCTTTGCCGCTCCAGTCGCTTACTTCTTGTGTGCGTAAGTCAAGCTCAGGAAAAATAGCATTAATAAAGGTAGATTTGCCTACACCACTATGGCCACTAAGTAAGGTAGTTTTGTTATGCATCAGTGTTTGTATGGCATCTAAGCCTGTACCTTTTTGTACACTAGCTAGTATTACTGTGTAGCCTATTGCTTCATAAATGTCTTTTAATTCTGCAAAGCGGTCAAGCTCTTTTTTACCATAAGTATCGGCCTTATTAAATACTATAATGGCAGGCAAATGATACATCTCGCAGGCAATTAAAAAACGGTCTATAAAACCTGTAGATGTTTTAGGGTCTTTAAGTGTTGCAAACAGCAAGCTTTGGTCTAGGTTAGACGAAATAATATGGTGCTTATTTTTATTGTGTGGGCTAAGGCGCGCCACATAATTTCTACGGTCGTAAATATTGGTAATTATTGCAGTATCGTCATGCCGATAGCTATCGGCATCATTTTCCATTTCTACATCCACCTCATCACCCACAGCAATAGGGTTGGTAGAGGTAAGCCCATCAATTTTAAAAATCCCTTTTATACGTGCATTCAATACCCTACCTGCCTCGGTTTTTACAATATACCAGCTACCTGTACTCTTATACACTAATGCTTTCATTGCTGCGAAGATAACTGATAAGCTAGTCAATAGACCATAGACAACAGACGACGCATAGGTAAAGCCTACCGTCATTGCGAGGCACTGCCTGCCCCGTCATTGCGAGGCGTTGCTAAGAATGAAGTAAAGCAATCTACATGCACCGCCCAACGTCACTGCGAGGAACTGCCTGCCCGTCATTGCGAGGCACGAAGCAATCTAATCTGCACTATAAAATTCTTATGTCACCAGCAGTTGTACTACTATGATGCTTCGGTTGTGTCACTCACTTGTACGTTCTGTTCATTGTGAGGCTTTTATTGAAGCGTAGTTTTTTGCACCCGTCTTTGCGAGGCGTTGCGAAGAATGAAGCAATGCAATCTACATCGTTGAAATCACAGCCTTTACTTCCGCTAATCTTTCATTAGCAATAAAATACTCAAACGAACGCTTGTCTATATCTGTTCTAGTTTTATCTATAATTGCTTGTTCGTTTTGGCTTATGAAACTGAACTTTTTATTAATGCTACTCATTACATCACTACGCTGCTTTTTCTGTACATCCACTCGCGCAGGTCTGC
>JAAFHG010000268.1 GCA_013297585.1 Chitinophagales bacterium | reverse complement strand
ACTCTAAAAGTATTACAGCAGTTTATAATGATGGTGCAGCTAAATCTAATTACGATATTCTTTGTTTTGTACATGAAGATGTATTATTTACAACTCAAAACTGGGGTCAAATTTTAGTTGATACTTTTGCTACTGATTCTGATTTAGGGCTGATTGGTGTAGCAGGCAGCAAGTATAAAAGTAAAGTGCCATCAGGTTGGTTTAGTGGTTTACCAGCAATTGATTGTTGTAATATAACACATTTAGACAACGTGAATACAAAGGAAATAATGTATTACAACCCTAATGAGGGTAAACTAATACAAGAAGTTGTTGTACTAGATGGTGTATTGCTAGTATGCCCTAAAAAAGTATGGCAAGAAGTAAAATTTGACAACCAATTATTAAAGGGATTTCATTTATACGATTTAGATTTTTCATTTAGGGTGGCAGAAAAATACAAAGTTGCCGTTCTATATACTATTCATTTGGTACACCTAACTCAAGGAGGAAGCTTTGGTAACCAATGGCTTAATTACACTTTGCTTTGGCATAAAAAAATGAAGCATCGGCTACCAGTTATTACAAATGATTGTACCATTAATAAGAAGGAAGTAGATACTGTAATTGTAAAAAAATGGTTGATTCGCTTAAAACATGAATCAATAACTACAATTAACCAGTTTAAGTGGCTTTTTAGGGTGAAAATTTGGACACAGATTGCAGCATGGCCTAATGTGCCTTTATTTTTGCTAAAGAAGTATTTTAAACAACAAAGCTGGTAATCATTATGTTTCAACCTTTTATTTCTATTTGCATACCAGCTTACAAGCGTATTACTGATTTGGAGCGTTTACTATATTCAATCAGTAAGCAATCGTATAAAAATTTTGAAGTAATTATAACAGATGATAGTCCTGATAATACAGTTAAAGATTTTTTAGCTGGTTATCAGCATGATTTTTCGTTACTATATTTTAAAAATGTACGAGCCTTAGGTACACCCGAAAATTGGAACGAAGGCTTTAGAAAAGCCAATGGTTTGTGGTTAAAGCTAATGCATGATGATGATTATTTTGCCAATAATAATAGTTTATTAAGCTTTGTAAAAACAATTGAACAGCAACCAGAAACAGAGGTATTTTATAGTGCGTTTATGTTTGAAGACTTAGTTAATGAAAAGCAAGAAATAATACGCTGTAATGTTTATGACCGTTTTTTATTAAACTTGTCACCATATCATCTGCTAAAACGAAATTATTTCGGTAATCCAAGTTGTGTAATAATTAAGCGTACAGTGCCATTTTTTTATGATAATCGGTTTAAATATATTGTAGATTTCGCTTATTACATGGAGTTGCTATTACACAATATAAAGTGTAGCTATATAGATGAGGTGCTAATTAATGTGGGACAAAATGAAGGCCAAGTAACACATTATACTTTTAAAAACAAAGCTGTTCAAATGTATGAGAACCATGTTTTGTTGGAAAAAATTGGGGCTAAATCTTTGAAAAATATCTTAGCATTCGACTATTATTGGCGTGTTTACCGAAATTTTAAAATACAGTCTACAGATGAAATATTAGAATATTATAATAGTGATATTCATCCTGTACTACAATGTATGATTGCTTTTCAGAAAAAGATACCTAATGCATTACTTAAAGTGGGGTTACTGTCTAAATTTTTTATGTTTACCTGCTATTGTAAAACTAGACGTTTGTTATAATCACCCCTTCAATTTTCCCCACCACAACGCTGCATATTGCTTTGTAAAATAGACAGCTGCAAAAATATACCACCTAAAATCTGGGTAAAATTTTTTCATAAACAAAGCATGGTTTTTAATGCCCGTTTTGCGTATTTGAATCCATTTGTCTTTATGTACACTGCCTTTGTGTATGTGCATTACTTGGGCTTGTGGTAGGTAATGAATATCGTAGCCAAGTTGCTTAAAATCCCAACACCACAAGGTGTCTTCGCAATACATGAAAAATAAATCTGATAATTTTTTCTCTGGTAATTGCTGAATAATTGACTTTGGAAATAGCATAAAAGCACCCCAAACCCAATCTGCATTTGCAAAAGTTTTGTGGTCAAAATAGTGGTGTAGCATTAACTGACCTTGCTTTTCTCTCGATAAGAATTTAAACACAGGAAATATTTCTAATAATTCCCAGGTAATGGTTCTGAATCTTCTACATGTTGGCTGTATTCTGCCATCAGGATATTGTAGCTGACAGGTAACCATGCCAACTTTTGAGTTTGCCACAATATAATCGTAACAAATTTTTGGTGCGTTATTAATCAGTTCTGTATCGCTATTTAAGAGCAGTAAATAATCGCCTTTAGAATGTTCAATGCCCATATTGTTGCCACCTGTAAAGCCTGTGTTTACAGGGCTTGCAACTAAAGTAATGTTTGGAAATTTCTCAAGAAATAGTTGAGGATTACACTCAACAGAAGCATTATCAACTAACACTATTTCAAAATTTAAACCAGTCAATTTATCATACAAACTTTTTATGCAATTGCAGGTAAGTTGAAATGTATTGTAGTTAATAATGATAATAGATAGTTGCATGTCGGTATTTTAAACGATATGATATTGACCCTTAATCCGTCACTGCGAGGCACGAAGCAGTCTGCATTTAGATTGCTTCGTACCTCGCAAAGACGTGGAATTTAATCAACGGTTATACTTTATAAAAATGAGGCTTATTCGTAATGATTTTACTAGTCAATTTTACTAGAATAAAAATATTAATACAATAGTTACTAAAAGATGACCATGACAATCTTGTTCGTTTACTTATTATTTTCTCAATCAATAAACCGAAGGCAAATATTGGGATTTCTACAATAAAAACGAGTAGCATTAACAAAAACCAACCCACACCATATTGCTTTCTAATGCGCAACATCATTGAAATAAGTATTTGTCTACCTTTTTTATTCCAAAGATTTTTACTATTATCATTTTCTTCAGTATTGTAAAAACTGCCACTAGTTGCACCGCCTAAGTGAATCACTTTTGGTGCTTCATACAAAAATAATTTGCCCTGTTGTCTCAATCTGCTGCACCATTCAATCTCTTCAGCATACATGAAGAAATCTTCATCAAGTAAGGTGTTTTTTGCAATAGCTGATGTGGTTAAAATAAATGCACCAACTATCCAGTCTACTTCCATTTTATCACTTACGCTTGTAATGCTTGGTATGGTTGATTTTAAACGATAGCCCCAATACCTTACAAAATTGCCCAAATAGGGTAGCGGTAGCAAAAAATTAAGTCCACCTTTTATAAAATGTGCCCCTGATATTTGGTGACTACCATCCGTATTTAACAACTGTACACCACAAGCTACCGCAGCTTTTTCAGCTTTAAATAGTGCTACAGCTTTATCTAAAGCACCATCCATTATTATAGTGTCAGTATTCAAAATCAATACAAATTCGCCTGTAGCTATTTTAATTCCTGTGTTATTTGCTCTCGCAAATCCTGCATTGTAAGGCATGTCAATCCAAACAACTGCCGAGTATTTACTTGTTACAATTTGCTTACTATCATCTTGCGAAAAATTATCTGCAACAATAATTTCTACCGATAATGTTTTGGTTTGCGTATAGATACTATCAATACAGTCAAGCAGCAGTTGTGCTGTTTTGTAATTCACGAAAATGATTGATAAATCCATAAAAAAATATTACCACATAGTCACAGTAGGCACATTAGTTTTCTTAAAACGGTTCAATTATTCTCAAAAAGAAATGTACTTTATATGTGTCTATGTGCCTATGTGGTTAAAATTAAACCTTTGCAGCATCGTAAGCAATAAAGAAATAATTATAGCTTTTGGCATATTGCCCTACAAATTCTTCTCTGCTAAACGGTTGCATATTTTTTAAAAAATACTCTAAGGTTGATAGCACTAAACCACAATCTGTTAGGTAATCAAATATTTGTTGTGGTGTGGTTTCGTAAAAGTCTGCACCGCCTAAGCCAAACTCAAATAAAATATAAGGCTTGCTGTTTCTTATAGTTCTTTCAGCACCTTTTAACACCGATAATTCTGCACCTTCAACATCAATTTTTATCAAATCAATCTTGGTAAATTCTGGTACTAAATTATCAATAGTATTTAATGGCACTTTCAAATTTTCTACTTGGCCATCTTGTTCATGACCATCTCTTTGTTTAAAGCCGCTAATGGCTGGTCTATCCACATAATATGCAAATTCTGCCACGCCCATTTTGTCTGATAAAGCAATGTTTAAAATCTGCGCTCTATTACCAAACTTAGTTTTTAAATTAGTGTACAAAGCAGGTATTGGCTCAAAAGCCATCACTTTACCCTGCGGTGCATTTTTTAATATTTTTTCTAAAATAAAACCTTTGTGTGCACCTACATCTATACAATTTGATGTGGGTTTTAGTACTCGTTTAAATACTTCAAATGTTTGAAAATCGTATTTATCAAAAGCACCTACAAATAACTTTTCTGAGCCTCTGTACAAGGCATACGCTATTTGCTTTGCAAAGTCAACCACAAACGTTGGCACTATCTTTCTCGCCTTATTTACTTGCATGTATTTGTTTTCGTAAGATAAAAACTGGGTGATTTAATACTTTTATTTCTTTGCTAATGTTGTCCAATCTTCAATTTGAATATCATTTAGCCTACTTAAATGCGCAACATTGTTTGTTACCATAATCATATCGCTGGCAATTGCAGTTGCGCCAATTAAAATGTCAAAATCATCAATGAGCAAGCCCTCTTTTCGCAGTTTGGCTTTTTCCTTGGCATAGATATCTAATGAATTGTAAATTGGTATAATTGCAAATTTTGGAATAAATGCTTCAACAATTATCCGCATTGCTTCAACAGTTTTACTATTTTCAATGCCATATTTTAATTCGGCAACCGTCATTTCAGAAATAAAACAATTTTCTACGCCTATTTCGGCAATTTTTTTGTTCAATTCATACTGACCTTTTATAAAAAAGATACAGATATTAGTATCTAGCAAATACTTTTTCAAAGCGATTCTGTATTTCTGTTAAACACCCTTGATGCCCTTAATTCTGCAATAATTTCTTCGGCAGTTTCTTCTGATTTGTAAGCACCAAAAAGTGACTGCAAGCTAGTTTCAGATATTGTTTCAGTTTCTTTTAAAGATTGAGACAATTTAGAAATTAAATCAAGTTTACTATCTGCATTTAGGTTTTTTAAAAAGCCAAAGTAATAATCTGCAAGGCTAATATGTTGCGATGATGTTACCATAGTGATTTTTTTTGCTCAAAATAATCTTATTTCTGTAAAGCTATTATAGAACCATATTTATAAAGCTTTCTTCTTATAATCTTTCCACAACAAAAATCCACCACCTAGCAATACGATATAACCAACAATACCTAATATTAACCCTAATAAATTACCTAATGCTACAGTATGTGGTTTAAAGTTAAACTCAATGGTATGTTTACCTGCTGGTATATTAATGCCACGTAATAAATAGTTGGTTCTTACTATCGGGGTTTCTTTTCCGTCAACTGTCGCTATCCAACCATAAGGGTAATAAATCTCACTAAACACTGCAAATTGATTGGTCGCTGCGTTTGATTCATACTTTAAATAATCATTTAAGTTTAGTATAAATGTGATGCTTGCAGTGCTATCAAACTGTGGTTGCGCCGTAATCTTACTTGCTTCTCTTTTATCAATAATTGCTACAGATTTATTTACACTGTCTACTGCCTTCATTTCTGCATCTGCATTGGCTAC
>JAAFHG010000663.1 GCA_013297585.1 Chitinophagales bacterium | reverse complement strand
ATTGTAGAAAAAGTAACTGCCCAAGATTTTCCACGCTATATGATGGATAGCGTGTTTGTACCGCTAGGAATGAAGAGTAGTTTTGTATTTAGTAAAAAAGATACTGCCAATTATCATCCATCGTACCAACCAAACTGGGCACCTTTTAGATTTGACAAGCTAGATTGCGTGTATGGAGATAAAAATATATACAGCACCGTAAGAGATTTGTTTCAATGGGATAAAGCGTTGTATGCAGGCAAATTTGTAAGTCCAAAATCACTAGAAATGGCTTTTGCTGGTTACAGCAACGAGAAAAGAGGCGAGCATAATTATGGCCTTGGCTGGCGCTTAATTACCAAACCAGACCAAACCATTGTGTACCACAATGGTTGGTGGCATGGTAATAATGCAGTGTTTCAACGATTAATAAAAGACACTGCTACTATTATCATTTTGGGTAATAAATTCAATAGAAATATTTACGCTGCAAGCAAAATGTCTTCCGTATTTACAGGCGTAGCAGATACTACCAAAACAATTGAATAGCCTTAAAACTAAGTGCTAAAGGCTATTATTCAATAAATCTAAACTGTGTTACTCACCGCAAACCTTACCATATTTACAACTTTTTAACATTTTTCGTAAACGATTGCATATAGCACCCATCTTTCCCCTATTTTTGGAACCCTATATAAAAACTAAATCTCTAAAAACGAAACTTGCGTATGAACAACTTGCTATTTTATGCCGTACCAGCAATGGGTATTGTTGGGTTGCTGTACACTTTACTTAAATTTAATTGGGTATCTAAACAAGATGCTGGTAACGAGAGAATGAAAGAAATAAGCACTTATATTGCCGAAGGTGCTATGGCTTTTTTGAAAGCAGAATGGAAAATTCTAGGCTATTTTGTCGTTATTGTCGCATTATTATTAGGTTTTATGGCTACTAAAAATGAAGGTAGCCATTGGAGCATTGCTATCTCTTTTATTATTGGTGCTGTATTTAGCGCAACTGCTGGTTATGTAGGTATGAAAGTAGCTACAAAAGCCAACGTTCGTACGGCTGAAGCTGCTAAAACAAGCTTATCAAAAGCATTGAATGTATCATTTACAGGTGGTGCTGTTATGGGCTTAGGCGTTTCTGGCTTAGCGGTGCTTGGCCTTGGCGGTTTGTTCTTAATATTAAAACATTTCTTTTCACCAGATGGTGATGCTGCAGGTATGTTGCGCACTATTGAAGTATTAACTGGCTTTTCATTAGGCGCTGAATCTATTGCTTTGTTTGCACGTGTTGGTGGCGGTATTTACACCAAAGCTGCCGATGTAGGTGCGGATTTAGTAGGTAAAGTAGAAGCTGGAATACCAGAAGATGACCCACGTAACCCTGCAACTATTGCAGATAACGTAGGTGACAATGTGGGTGACGTAGCAGGTATGGGTGCTGATTTATTTGGTAGCTATGTGGCTACTGTATTAGCAACAATGGTACTTGGGCAAGAAGTAACCAATGCAACTGGCGGGCAATTGGTAGATGCCTTTGGTGGTTTATCGCCAATATTACTGCCAATGGTAATTGCAGGTGTAGGTATTTTACTCTCAATTGTAGGTACTTTTTTTGTGCGCATCAGCGATTCTGCTGGCATAAGCACACAAGCAGTTCAAAATGCTTTAAACATGGGTAACTGGGGCTCAATGGTGTTAACCGCTATTGCTTGCTTCTTTTTAGTAAATCATATCTTACCTGAAACGATGACGTTGCGTGGGCTTGAATTTTCACGTAATGGTGTCATTGGTGCAATTGCTGTGGGCTTGGTAGTAGGTGCTTTAATGAGCATTATTACAGAGTATTACACTGCCATGGGCAAACGTCCTGTAATGAGTATTATTCGTCAATCTGCAACTGGCCATGCTACTAATATTATTGGCGGTTTAGCTATTGGTATGGAAAGTACATTTTTACCAATATTAGTTTTAGCGGGTGGTATTTATGGTTCATTTGCTTGCGCAGGTTTATATGGTGTGGCTATTGCTGCTGCAGGTATGATGGCTACCACAGGTATGCAATTAGCCATTGATGCATTTGGCCCTATTGCAGATAATGCAGGTGGTATTGCTGAAATGAGCGAATTACCTCCAGAAATTCGTGAGAAAACTGACGTGCTTGATGCTGTAGGTAA
>JAAFHG010000570.1 GCA_013297585.1 Chitinophagales bacterium | reverse complement strand
TACTAATTAATCTTAAATAAATCATTAACCAAATTTAAAAACATTAATCACTATTGAATATTTTCAAAAGGTGTTAACGTTTAGAAAATTTTCACTTAATATGAGACGTTCAGACTTTCTTCAACGTATTATTGGTGTTGCCGGTTTTGGTTCTTTTAACCTACAAACCCTAATACCCAAAAGAAAAATTTATTTGCAACAATTTTTTGTAGCAGGCTTTAGGCACTATAAGGGTATGGAGCTATTACCTTATATGAACAATAATGATTTGTTAGAATTAAGGAGAGAAGCTACCAATGAATATGATGATTGTGCCATTGCTTTATACTGGCAGCAAGAAAAAATTGGCTTTATCCCAGCTGACTTAAATAAATTATTGGCCAAATTAATGGATGCAAATGCCCTTCCACTATTGGGCATGATTACTCATTTAAACAAAGAAGTAAAACCTTGGGAAAGTGTAATGGCAGCCATTTATTTTTTACAAGATGAATCAATAGAAATTGCACCACACGCCGCTTACTTACAACAATTGGCAAAACCTGTGTACAACACTTTGCCTAAGGCGCAAAATGACAAATTGTTTGAAGATGTGTTTGAAGTAAGTAATAGAATATTAGATGTGGATGCCATTGAATTACCCGAAATTAAAGCCCACTATAAAAAATACTTTAATGATAAAAAGTATGCGGTAATGTATAAAGGCAAACCGCATGTACATGCTTATACCGATGATATTTATAGCTTTATGTACAATGTACAACCAATAGAATGGGTGACGGCTGATGATGGAGAAAAATACTTATTGTTTGACTTTGTTACAAATCCTGATGATGAGGAATAGCATACGAAATTAGCAAGGTCACATTTTAAAATCTGTGAACTACTTAATTAAAAAACATATTCCAAATGATAAAACGCACCATTTGTATTGAAAATGCTTGTTTTTTAAAATTTGCCAATGGGCAAATGGTAGTAAGCTATAGCCATATAAAAGGTTTAGAAGATAAGCCAGACAGAACAGTACCCATAGAAGACCTTGGCATGTTGGTGCTAGAACACCAGCAAATAAGCCTTACCCATTATTTGTTAGATAAATTGGTAAGCGCCAATGTAGCAGTAATAACTTGTAATGATACCCACCACCCTACTGGGCTTTTAATGCCGCTTGAAAGTAATACCTTACAAAGCGAACGATTCAGGGCACAAATAGATGCCAGTGAGCCATTAAAGAAACAGTTGTGGCAGCAAACAGTAAAAGCTAAAATAACCAATCAGGCAGCAGTTTTAAAAAAATGGAATGCCAAACACAACTTATTAATCAATTTAGCAGCCTCAGTAAAAAGTGGCGATGAAGGCAATAACGAAGCTATAGCAGCTGCTCATTATTGGCAACAATTATTTCCTCCTGCATGGAATTTTTACCGCAAAAGAGATGGGGTGCCTCCAAATAATTTACTTAACTATGGCTATGCCATTGTACGGGCAGGTATGGCAAGGGCAATTGCAGGTGCAGGCCTATTGCCCACTTTAGGTATTTTTCACCGCAATCGCTACAATGCTTATTGCTTAGCCGACGACTTAATGGAACCTTACAGGCCATTTGTAGACATGGTTGTAAGAAATATTATTGATAAAACATCAGCAGTAGAAACCCTTACACAAGAGCTAAAGATTGAACTACTTAAAATACCTACACTAGATGTGAAACTAGATAACGACAAAAGCCCATTGATGGTGGCCATGCAACGCACAGCAGTGTCGGTGGCAAAGTGCTATACTGGTGAACAGCGCAAAATGCTAGTGCCAAATTTCATCTAGCCAAATATATTGGTACACAATTGATGGATAGCTGGTTTATTAAGGTTATGTAACCCATGAAGACGTGAAACAACTCAACCATGAAAAGTGAACGCCTAAATGCTTACAGAGTTATGTGGGTACTAGTATTTTACGATTTACCAACCGAAACCAAAAAAGAGCGGAAAGTAGCCAGTGATTTTAGAAAAAAAATACTAGCAGATGGATTTGCCATGTTTCAATTTAGTTTGTATTTGCGGCACTGTGCCAGTATGGAAAATGCACAGGTACATGTAAACAGGGTAAAAAAGCTATTACCCGAAAAAGGGAAAGTAGGCATTATGACGGTTACTGACAAACAATTTGGCATGATGGAGATTTTTCATGGCCAACAAGCTACGCAACATGGCAATATTCCACAACAATTAGAGCTGTTTTAGTACAATAGCATTGTAAAAAATGCCCCCCAAACTAAGTTATAGAGGGCATCTTAATGATTTTTTAGTTCCTATTTTCGATTAAAACCCTTGCCAATATTGACTTTCGCCGTAAGCTGTTGTAATCGAAAATACAAAGAACAAAAGTTGAAAGCAAATCACAACCAAAGGCTTCATAACAAGTATAGCACAATAGTTGTAATCGAAAATACAAAGAACAAAAGTTGAAAGCAAATCACAACG
>JAAFHG010000478.1:2156-3087 GCA_013297585.1 Chitinophagales bacterium | reverse complement strand
CCTGAAATTGGTGGGCCTCATGCTTATTATTTTCAAAATTTTGAGCATGTAACTATGCAGCAAACTTTGTTTAACAGTTTGGCACATTACAACCAACAAAACCCTCAAGCAGCAATTAAAGAATGGGCTAGTCAATTTACTTGGCAGCAAGCCGCTATACAATATTTAAACGTATATCGTACCCTTTAGCAAGCTTAAGCAAGCATTTTCACGTATGTTAATGGGTGATTGTCAAGCATTTTATTTTGTTTCACATTTTATTATCAAAGTTTAAACATTTTATTTGTTGTCTTCAATCAATTCTGTTTAACTTCGCATTGTTAATCTTTAAACAAGTTTTTATGACAGCAGTAGAATTCAATCAAATGTTGAGCAACAACACTGAGTTTTTAAAGCCATTTGCCATTACACTTACACGTGATAATGAACAAGCGAAAGACTTGTTTCAAGAAACCCTATATCGTGCTTTGGCCAATAGAGAAAAGTATAATACAGGCACTAACATTAAGGCTTGGTTGTACACTATTATGCGTAATATTTTTATTAATAATTATCGCAGAAAGGCTAAACAAAATACCATTTTTGATACCACACCTAATGAGTTTTTAATAAGTAATTATCAAGGTGCTGTGTCTAATGATGCTGTTGCTACCTTAAACATCAAAGAGGTTCAATCAGCAATTCATGGCTTGCCTGATATCTTTAAAAATCCATTTTTACTATATTTTGATGGGTTTAAGTACCACGAAATAGCCGATATGCTTGGCGAACCATTAGGTACAATCAAAAGCCGTATTCACTTTGCTCGTAAATTACTAAAAGCACAATTAGATCGTCATTAATCTCACCAAAATTCCCTAATTTTCCTACTTCATGCAACAGAAATCGGTAATAATAATAGGGGCGGGTTTTGCTGGGTTATCTGCTGCCA
>JAAFHG010000478.1:0-2146 GCA_013297585.1 Chitinophagales bacterium | reverse complement strand
AGTAACGGTGTTAGAAAAACACGGCATTCCTGGTGGTAGGGCTAGGCAATACAAAGCGCAAGGTTTTATATTTGATATGGGGCCAAGTTGGTATTGGATGCCTGATGTTTTTGAAAGATTCTTCGCTCAGTTTGGAAAAAAAGTTTCCGATTACTACCAATTAAAAAGATTAGACCCTTCATACAGCGTGTATTGGCAAGATGGCAAGATGGATGTGCCAGCCAATTATGATGCGCTAAAAGCATTGTTTAACAATATTGAACCCGGTAGTGGTGAACAGTTAGATAAATTTTTAGCTGAAGCTGAATACAAATACGAGGTTGGCATAAATAAACTAGTACACAAGCCTGGTAGAAAATTATCTGAATTTGTTGATTGGGATTTGATGACTGGTGTGTTTAAGCTAGATGTGTTTAACTCAATGAAAGACCATGTAGCTAAGCATTTTAAGCATCCACAACTGCGTGAATTACTAGAATTTCCTGTATTATTTTTGGGGGCTTTGCCCGAAAAAACGCCTGCATTGTACAGCTTAATGAACTATGCAGATATTAAGGGCGGTACTTGGTATCCTGAAAAAGGGATGTACCAAATAGTGCAAGCCATGTACAGTTTAGCAGTAGAGCTTGGTGTAGATTTTCAGTTTAACCAAAATGTGCAAGAAATAGTGGTTGAAAATGGTGTAGCTGTTGGGGTGAAAACGACTGAACAAGTCAAGTCGAGAATCGAGAATCAAGAATCGCTAGATGCTGCCGATTCACGACAAACGATTAACGTTTATAAATCTGATGTAATTATTGCTGGTGCTGATTATCATCACGTAGAAAGTAAATTATTGCCTAAATCTTGTAGAAGTTATAGCGATGATTACTGGAACAAAAGAGTAATGGCACCAAGTTGCTTACTATATTACGTTGGCTTAAGTAAAAAGATAGACAATATTGAGCACCATACGTTGTTTTTTGATACATCTTTTGATGTGCATGGTGCAGAAATTTATACTACTAAACAATGGCCTAGCAACCCGTTGTTTTACGTAAGTGCAGTATCGGTTACAGACCCAAGTTCTGCACCTGAAGGTTGTGAAAACTTGTTTATTTTAATACCTGTGGCTACAGGGCTTACAGGTGATGATGAGGTATTGAGAGAGAAATATTTTGATATGGTTGTTGAAAGAATGGAGCAAAAATTACAACAATCTATTAAACCGTTTGTTATTTATAAAAAATCGTACGCACAAAGTAATTTTATAGAAGATTACAACGCATTTAAAGGCAACGCTTACGGATTGGCAAACACACTTTTACAAACAGCCATTTTAAAGCCAAGTTGTAAAAGTAAAAAAGTGAAAAACCTGTTTTATACAGGTCAACTAACTGTGCCGGGGCCAGGTGTGCCGCCAAGTTTAATAAGTGGTGAAGTAGTGGCAAAAGAAGTGGTGAAAGAATTTGGAAAATAGGAACACTGATGACACTGATTTAGGCAGATTAAAGCGGATTTTTTGTAAAATTTAAAAATTACGCTTTGATGAAAGTTGCAAAAATATAAAATGTTCCAGTGTGCGACGCAACAGAAGCTGAAATAACAACAAAAGCCGACAAACAAATAAATATATCAAGGGCCATGACCAACATGCAACTATTTCATAGCGTAAGCCAAGATTGCAGTAGAAATACTACGGTACAATACAGTACTAGTTTTTCTTCTGCGATAAAGCTGTTGCATAAAGACTTGAGACAACCCATTTTTAATATTTATGGTTTTGTGCGTTTTGCCGATGAAATTGTAGATACTTTTCATGGTTACGATAAGGCCACTTTGCTTACAGAATTTAAGGCCGCTACTTACGAAGCCATTGAAAGAGGTATTAGTTTAAACCCAATTTTACATAGTTTTCAGCTTACGGTAAATGCGTACAACATTGATACGAAACTGATCGATGCTTTTTTGTACAGTATGGAAATGGATTTAGACAAGCGCAAGTACGACAAAGCTGGCTATGAAGAATATATTTATGGTAGTGCAGAAGTGGTAGGATTGATGTGTTTGTATGTATTTTGCAATGGCAACAAAACTAAGTACGAACGCTTAAAACCTGGTGCAAGAAGGTTAGGTGCTGCGTTTCAAAAAGTGAATTTTTTAAGAG
>JAAFHG010000358.1 GCA_013297585.1 Chitinophagales bacterium | reverse complement strand
AGATTGTTTAATTGTTTCAAATTTAAAAAAGCACTGTAAAAATCTTGCTCAAATAATTCATTATTTGCGCTCATAAAAATATCGAAGTAAGCCGAATAAACAAACAATGGGTTATTACTATGCGATGCAGCGAGAAAGCCGACAAAATTCGCCTCACTCTCGCTTGCATACCCCAACTGATGTGCCATTTCGTGGCAAGCAACAAATGGGGTGATAAACTTTGGCAAATCTGTATTTAATTGCGCCTCGCCACTAAAAGGATTATAATAGCCAGAATAGCCAGCATAACTAACCATTGTACTTAGCAAAGATGGCTTTACTGAAAAATGTTGATAATCTAAAAAATGAAAGCTGTTTTTGGTAGTTTGATAAGCATCAAAAGCTTGGTTATAAATGATTGTATTACTAGGATATTGGTAATTACTATCGCCTAAGGCAAGCCTCGAATCATTCAATTTATCTAATATTTCGCAGGTAACAATCTGCAAATCTTGTGTAGAATATTTTGTATTTGATAGCTGTAATTGATACGCAATGCCCAATCGAGCATAATTTAATCCCCAGAAAAGATTAAAAATCACATAAACCCATAGCAAAAATTTTATAACTTTTAAACACTTGGCGCCAATTATTTGCCAAGATAATTGTTTTTTAAAAAACTGAATAGTGAGCTTAACAAATACCCGAATTATGTAAATAATTAAAATAGCATATCCAATATCGCCAACACTAATGGGTGAAAAAGAAGTAATAATTCTCTGAAAATCAGCTATTTGAGCATACACAATAGTACTATAATACCGCTCAATTATATTAGGAAATAACGATAGCGTGTAAACCATCGCTGCTAAAATAAAAGGCACTAACCACGATATTAATAACCTGTATTTTCGTAATGTTAATGTGTGAGTAATTTTCATAAGTTTTACAAAGAATCAACTTTTTAACAATAACTAATGTAATTTTTGCTGTTACGCCTATATACCTTACTTTTGCCAACCCAAAAAAACCGAGATGAGCAACCGGAGAGAATTTGAAATAGCGTTTGTTGGTTTACGACCTGGGGTTCATGAATTTGAATACAAGATTGAAGATAAGTTCTTTGTACCTTTTGGTGAGCAAGATTTTACAAATTTAAGTGCCAACGTAAAGTTGACCTTAGATAAGAAAAATGGGTTTTTGCAGCTAAAATTTGATATAGATGGTGTTGCCGATGTTGATTGTGATAGATGTGGTAGTAGGTTGAAAAAACAATTGTGGGATGAATTCAACATTATTGTTAAAATGGTAGATGACCCTGAAGCAGCTAACGCTACAGAAGAAGATTCTGACATTTATTACATCAGCAAAACAGAAAGCCATGTGTACATTTCTGATTGGATCTATGAGTTTATTAACTTATCGATACCTATGCAGAAAATGTGTGACGAGAAAGAAGTGGGCGGCTCACAGTGCAATAATGAAGTGTTAGACATGTTGAAAAAAATGGAAGACGATATTGCAAACCAAGCAAACCCACTGTGGAAGGGTTTAGATAATATAAAGGGTTTAGAATAAATATTTTTTTGATTTTATAAATTTGACGTTATGCCAAATCCAAAGCGTAGACATTCGCAACAACGCAGTGCAAAAAGAAGAACACACTATGTTGCACAAGAAGTTACTTTAAGCAAAGACACCACTACTGGTGAATTACATGTACGTCACCGTGCGCATGTAAGCGAAGGCAAATTATTCTATAAGGGCAAATTAGTGAGTGAAAAAGCACCATTAAAAGCGTAACCTTTAGCTTAAATTTCTTAGCTTTAACGCATGAATATAGGATTAGACATGATGGGTGGCGACTTAGCCCCTCTTGAAGCAGTAAAAGGCATCCAACTGTATTTACAGTCTAAATTAATTGAAGCTAATATATTTTGTATAGGTGATGAAGCAATTGTGAAACCTCTAATTGAGGAGCAACTTGTTTCATCGCCTTATTTGCATTTCGTTCATGCGCCAGAAGTTATTGGCTACCACGAACATCCCACAAAAGCTTTAAAAGAAAAGCAAAAAAGCTCTATATCTATTGGTTTTTACATGCTAGCTACTGGCAAAATAGATGCATTTATTAGTGCAGGCAATACTGGCGCGATGTTGGTAGGTGCTATGTACAGCATTAAAGCATTGCCAGGTGTATTACGCCCTACAGTATCTACTATTGTACCTAAACTAAGTGGTAAAACAGGTTTATTATTGGATGTAGGGTTAAATGCAGATTGTAAACCTGAACAACTGAACCAGTTTGCTATATTAGGTAGCCTATACGCACAGCACATTTTAAATGTGGCTAACCCAAAAGTTGGCTTAATGAATGTTGGTGAAGAAGAAGGCAAGGGTAATCTTTTAGCCCAAGCTACCTACCCTTTGCTAAAAGATAACTCTACAATTAATTTTATCGGCAATGTTGAAGGAAGAGATTTCTTTAACGATAAAGCCGATGTAATGGTATGCGATGGTTTCACCGGCAATATTGTGCTTAAAATGGCTGAAACCTTGTACGAAGTTGCAAATAGTAGAGGGTTTGGTAAAGATGACTATTTTAACCGCTTTCACTACGAGAATTATGGTGGCTCGCCAGTACTTGGTGTAGCCAAACCAGTAATTATTGGTCATGGTATTAGTACTGCCATTGCTTTTAAAAACATGATTGACCTTGCTAAAAAAATGATTGAGACGGATCTTTGTGGCAAGATGAAAACCATGTTCGAAACAGTAAAAAATTAGTTATTTGTCACCTGTTTATCTAGTTTAAATGCAAATGTTAAACGAGCAGGTAATTGTACTTTTTTACCATTTATAATACCGGCATTCCATTTTCCAGCAGTTCTTAATAATCTAATTGCTTCTTCTTTAATGCCGTAGCCGGGGTCTTTATCTACAGTAACATTGCTTACAGTACCATCAATAGCTACATAAAATAGTAGCTGCAGCCTATAATTACCATTTGGTGCTTTGTTGCGAAATAAACGTGTTGTATTCAATTTATGATATACGTGTTTACTCCACGTACTAGCATCTCCTATTAACGCTGGTGGTTTTTCAAAGCAATAAAACTTAGTAGCACCACCGTTTTCGTCATAACCAATTTGCGCTACAATATCACCTTGTGTATTAAATGTTGCAGTGCCACGTATAGCACCATTGGGGTAATGGTAAAAGCCATTCTTTTTTATCCCTCTTACAAATTCTATTCGTTTATACAAAGTACCGCTATCTACAAATTCTTTATATGATAGAATACTATGTATATCCTCATTTTGTTCACTAAACGTTGTTTCTTGAAGTATATACTTTGTTTTATTAGAGTATTTTTCTAAATACCAGATACCATCTTGCTTATAAAATAGTTTTACAAAAACAGCATTATCCTTACTACAAACACTTTCAGAACTATCTAAATACGTATAGGTTGTATCATTTTGGGCTAAACATCCAAAAAATGCAAGTAGTAATGAGCTCAATAAATAGAATCGCATATTGTTAAATTATCTACTTAAAAATATATTACACTATTAAGCAAAACTAAAAGCCTAATAAAATAAACGGAGAAACTTGCTACCCAAATTAACACCATTATGGCTACGAAAAAATACAATAAAAAAATTACAATATTTTTTTATTAAAAAAGCCGTTCATCTTACAGAACGGCTAAACTATTTAAACTGATAAACTACAACAGTTAACTGTACATTTCTACTCTTAATTCTTGTACACGTTTGTCTTCCATGTATTCATCAAAAGTCATCAATCTATCAATAATGCCTTTAGGTGTTAATTCTATAATTCTGTTGGCTACAGTTTGTATAAATGTATGGTCATGAGATGTTAACAATACAATACCAGGAAACGTATTACAACCTTCGTTAAAGCTTTGGATACTTTCAAGGTCTAAGTGGTTAGTTGGTTGGTCTAGTACAATGCAGTTTGGGTTTTGCAACATCATTTTGCTTACCATGCAACGCACTTTTTCACCGCCACTTAGTACGTTATTTTTCTTCATAATATCATCGCCACTAAACAACATTTTACCAAAGAATCCACGTAAAAATGG
>JAAFHG010000629.1 GCA_013297585.1 Chitinophagales bacterium | reverse complement strand
ACACCAATTTAAACGCTACGAGTTTTGGAAAGTGAATAGCAGTAAGGCTTACTATGATATTAAAGACAGTATTTACGCAGCGAAAGACAATAAAGGCTTGATGATTAAGTTATTTTCAAGATCACCTAACAAACTGCTCTATTTAGTGGATACAATTATGCCAAACAATTCATGGAAAGTCTATACGCCTTTGTCATCAACTTATTATACTGCACCTATTTATATCAATTCGAGTGTCTTCATAGATGTTGAATTAGAAAACAATAAAAATAGACTAACTAAGGACTTCTCTTTCAACAAAGCCACAGGCAAAAAAATAACACTTGCCAATGCACCTTCAGCACAATATCCTGGTAATGGTGGGGCTTTTGGTTTGGTAAATGGTGTGGTAAGCAATAAGGGCATTAACTCAGCCGAATGGTTTGGTTTTAATGGCAAAGACATGGAAGCTGTGATTGATTTTGGCAAAGCCGAAAGTTTCACCACTGTAACACTAGATATGCTATCACAAGAAGGCAGTTGGATTTATAAATCGCAACTTACCGAAATCTTCGTGTCAGACAATGGTAAAGACTTCAAATTAGTAGATGCTTTTGTTTTAAAGACTGATGATTTAAAACAAAAAGTAGCATTCAAATTCCCTAGTCAAACAGCGCAATACTTAAAAATTATTGCTCACAATTATGGTAAAATACCAGAAGGCAAGCCAGGTGTAGGTAAGCCAGGTTGGTTATTTGTAGATGAAATTGCGGTGGATTAATGCTCTGCTGAGGCACGAAGCATCTATCCGAATAACTTGTGAACAGATGTACCTTTCGTCAGCATGGCATTTAGATTCTTCGTTCCTCGGAATGATAGTCGTGCAATCTTACCTCTGCTACCAGCTAAGTAAATAGCATTGCCATTCTTGGCTCTTTGTATCACGTGAAAGCTTTGGTTAGAAATTAATTGCCAGTTATTACCACCATCATAGCTAATATCTACACCACTTGTACCGCAAGCTACCAACGTCTTTTCGTTGATGTACGCCACACAACTTCTATAGCCGTGCGGTGGTGTTTGTGGTTTGGTAAATGTTGGGCCGCTTTTACCTTTTAGGTTTATCAATACACAGTTATTAGTGGTGTCTTTATCATTGGCAAAATCGCCGCCTACAACCACAGCCTTAGTTTTAAACACATCTATTGAATTTGCCCCAGTAGATTCTTTGCCTTGTACAATTGGTAATTGGTAAGTTTTGTTCTTGTAAAATAGGCGAGAAGCCATACCGCCAGTAGCAAAAATATTCGGGTACACTTTGTCTGTACTAGTCTTTATGTTCGTTCCACTTGATGCAAAAAAAGCTTCGCCCTTACTCAATTTATTGGTTTCATCAAGGCCAGTAATCGTTACCCAACTATCACCAAAATCAATCGATAATGCTTTAAATAGTTGGTCATTAATCGGATCACCAATTACCGAGCCCATACCATTTTTACTAAAATCCATCGCATCTAAAAACATCCCTTTGGTCGTATCTTCAAATACCTTCTTCCAAGTTTGGCCACCATCTTTTGTTTTTAAGATAATTGCAGGTTCAGACACAGCAATAATCACAGCGGTATTAGCATCAAATGCCTCTATATCTCTAAAATCTCTTTTCTCATAGCCTGTAACCGTTTGCCATGTAAAGGTTTTACCGCCATCAATGCTCTTGGCAACGCTACCATTACTACCGCTACACCAAACCACATTATCATTCACCACACTCAAACCTCTAATGCTCACTTTTCTGCTTGTATCTAGCAAAGAAATAATAGGGCTTTGTGCAGATACTTTTAAAGCAATAGCACAAACAACAAAACATAAAACAAAACGAATTTTCATAACAGTATTATTGGGGGTAAGATAAGTTGTCGTAAAGTAATGAGTACTAAAAGTTTATTCAACCCATGCGTTACTTTGTGCCTTATGTGCCTATGTGTTAAAATTATTGTTTCTTCTTCTTTGCAGCTTTAGCCTCATTTTGAGCCAATCTATAATGCACTATTCTTGTCACCAAATCCAATGGCAGCGGCTCGTTTATAGGAAATTGTACCGACCCTTTCGCCCATTTGTATTGGCTTATGTCTTCTTTAAAAGCTTCTATCCCAGCAGCACCGGGGTAAAAGCCTATATGCTGTTTATAACCAGCAAAATGCACCAGATTACCATGATACACAAACGTCGGTATCGCATAACTTATGGTTTCTGTCGCTTCAGGGGCAGCCGCTTGTATAGTCGCTCGTATT
>JAAFHG010000296.1 GCA_013297585.1 Chitinophagales bacterium | reverse complement strand
ATTAGCAAATCTATTTCTGCACCCATTGCCTCAACCAAACCAATTGCTTGCTTTGTAATCAGTTCATGGGCTTTAAAACGCCAAGTTTCGTCCATAGCCCTAAATGTGCCCATCAACTTTACTTCGCTAGGAATTACGTTGGTAGTGTGGCCGCCTTGAATGCTACAAATGCTTAGTACCGATGGTGATGTTGGATTATTGTTTCTACTAATGATTTGCTGCAAGCTTACTATTAATTGAGAGGCAATTAACACAGTATCGGCTGTTAAATGTGGTGCTGCTGCGTGGCCACCTTTACTACGAATAGTGATATAAATTTCATCGGCACTAGCCATTACACGGCCTTTTCTAAAACTTAATTTACCCACATTTAAACCCGGATGTACATGCAACGCAACAATACCTTGTGGACGTGGATTTTCTAATGCACCATCACGAATCATATAACTAGCACCGCCTGGATTTTTTTCTTCACCGGGCTGAAATAATAGTTTTACAGTACCTTCAAATTGGTCTTTTATTTCGTTCAATATTCTTGCTGCGCCTAGTATAATTGTTGTGTGCACATCGTGACCGCAAGCATGCATGATGCCTGCATTTTGTGATTTATAAGCGACCTC
The DNA here is from genome assembly GCA_013297585.1 of Chitinophagales bacterium. GTDB lineage: Bacteria > Bacteroidota > Bacteroidia > Chitinophagales > Chitinophagaceae > Parasediminibacterium. The sequence continues at coordinate 4,570 of JAAFHG010000296.1, read as the reverse complement.
GTTTTCTTCTGAAATAAGCAGTGCGTCCATATCGCCACGTAAGGCAATTACACGGCTTTCTGGATTTTTGCCTTTAATAATTGCCACAATACCTGTTGTAGCCATTACCTCGAAATCAATACCTAATTCTATGAGTTTTTGTTGTAGATATTTACTGGTTTCAAACTCTTTATAGCTTACTTCTGGGTGTGCATGTAAGTATCTTCTAGTAGTTATATTATCGGTTGCGTAATGTGAAGCTAATTGTTTAATGGTTTGCTGTAACATAACTAATGGTTCATTGGTGATAGGTAATTTTTTTTCAGTTAATATTTTGCAATGATTATAGAACTTATCTGATATTTATAATAAAAGTATTCGTCCTGCAAATGTCTCAAACTTTCGCAGATTAAGCTAATAGACGTATATAGAATCTGCGATTATTAGCAGTATCAGTGGGCAATATTAATTTTTAAATCGGGTTTGAAACTTTACTGCGGTTCAACCTCATTCATTAAATCATCTTTTAGTGCATATTCAACAGCATCTTCTACTACATAAATATTGCCTGGCATTAACTTGGCTAATTGCTTACGTAGTTTTTCCGCATCATCTCTTTTAATATAGTTACCAATGCGTACTTTGAAATTGGGTGATTGAAACAAAAGGTAACTTTTTAAATCTGGAAACTTAGTTAATAAATCCGTCTTCATTTTAAACGCTTCACCACGGCTTTGTGTGCTTAATACCTGCACACGATAGCCTCTATACAAGCCACTGCTAGTCATCATGCTGCTGCGTTTATTAATCATTGCTTGCTTGGCAGAAAGAACGTCTAAACGTGGGTCTTTACGCACTATTACTGTATCTACACTAGCCATTGCTTGCTGTGCAAAGGCGAAAAATATAAATAGTGCAATTATTTTTTGCATAGATGGTTGTTTTGCGGTTGCAAGATAAAGTAGAAGTTTCAAGAAACAAGATACAAGAACCAAGGAGCAAAATTTAAGAAACCAGTAACTTGATACCCGCAACCTATAACTAATAACTGCCTTCACCTTTTTCGCCATTAACAATAGCCACGCCTGCACTACAACCTAAACGTGTTGCGCCAGCATCTATTAATTGTTTGGCAAATGCATAATCTCTAATGCCGCCAGAGGCTTTAATTTGAACGTTAGTCGGTAAGTTTTCTCTAAACAATTTTACTGCTTCTGTTGTAGCACCTTTTTCTGCGTAGCCTGTAGATGTTTTTAAGTAATCAATACCAGCAACACCGTATAGTTGGCAGCATTTAATAATCTCATCGTTAGTTAATACGCCACTTTCAATAATAATTTTTACACTACGATTATTTTGTTTGATAATTGGCATTAAATGGTTGATTTCATTGGCCAAATATTCCCAATCATTATTCTTAATGGCAGAAATATTAATCACAATATCCAATTCATCTGCACCATCTACAATAGCTAATAATACCTCTGCAAGTTTGGCTTCTATAGCGCTATAGCCAAATGGAAAGCCTATTACCGTAGCTACTTTTATATTACTATCTTTTGTAAATGTTTTAGCAGTTTTAATAAAGTTTGGTGGTACGCATACAGCAGCAAATTGATACTGTACAGCCTCGTTACACAGCTTTTCAATATCAGCAACTAAAGTGGTTGGTTTTAGTATGGTATGGTCGATGTATTGGTTAATAGTCATGGCGTTTTGTATTAATTTTTAAAACAAAAGCAACCCATTTACGGGTTGCTCGTTATATTAATTTTGTTGATAGCTTACTCTGCGTCTTTACCGTGGCAAGCTTTGTATTTTTTGCCACTACCACAAGGGCAAGGATCGTTACGGCCAATTTTTGGTCCTACAACTATTGGTTGTTGCTTAACTGGTGTTGGGTCGTAATAATCATTTTCTGTAGGTGCAGGTTCGGTACCAGAGCCATCAAAATCTTGCTTGCGTGTTTGCATTTTACTCAAGTCAGTTTTTTGCTGACGACCTTCTTTTACTTCACCCTCATTTTCAAAAGGTATGGTAGCATGACATAAAAACTCAACAATATTTTTATTGATTTCTTCAGTCATGTTTTTAAACAATGTAAAAGCTTCTACCTTATAAATCACCAATGGATCTTTCTGCTCGTAAGAAGCCGTTTGAACGCTTTGTTTTAAATCGTCCATCGCTCTTAAATGCTCTTTCCATTCGTCATCAATCAAGTTAAGCGTAACAGTTTTCTCAAGGCTATTTAACAGTTCTAATCCATAGGTAGCAAGGGTTTTATCCATATTTGCCAATACCTGTAAACCACGTTTGCCATCAGAAAAAGGTACAATTACATTTTCAATATGATTACCTTGCTCTTTACGAATATTTTGGAAAACTGGTACAGCTTGTTGAGCCATTTCTAATTTTCTACGTTGGTAATGTGCCATCGCTTCATCGTACAATTTCTCAGCTAATTGTTGCTCTGAAGTTTTCGCTAATTCTTCAGCAGCAATGCTAGAATCGATACCAAAGTTTACAATTGTTGCCAAACGGAAACCTTCATAATCATTTTGCTCTTTAAAAGAATTTATTAAACCTTCGGCTACAGAATAAAATGCATTGTCTAAGTCTAAAGCCAAGCGTTCGCCAAATAATGCGTGGTTACGTTTTGTGTAAATTACAGTACGTTGTTTGTTCATTACATCGTCGTACTCAAGTAAGCGTTTTCTAATGCCAAAGTTGTTTTCTTCAACTTTCTTTTGTGCACGTTCAATGCTCTTAGTAATCATGCTATGCTGAATGACTTCACCTTCTTTGTAACCAGCAAAATCCATCACTTTAGCAATACGTTCGCTACCAAACATACGCATCAAATCATCCTCAAGTGTTACAAAAAACTGTGTAGAACCTGGATCACCTTGACGACCAGCACGACCACGTAACTGTCTATCTACACGACGGCTTTCGTGACGTTCTGTACCTACAATAGCCAAACCGCCCGCTTCTTTAACGCCAGGCCCAAGCTTAATATCGGTACCACGACCAGCCATATTTGTAGCAATGGTAATAGCCCCTGCAAAACCTGCTTCAGCAACTACTTGTGCTTCTTTAGCATGTTGTTTAGCATTTAATACATTATGTGGAATTTGTTTTTGGCGCAACATTCTACTCAACAACTCACTCACCTCTACTGAGGTTGTACCAACCAATACTGGTCTTCCCGCTTCTCTTATTTTGCTAATTTCTTCAATTACAGCACCAAATTTTTCACGTTTGGTTTTATATACTAAATCTTCTTGGTCAATTCTTACTGCTTTTATATTTGTAGGAATTGTAACGACATCTAATTTGTAAATGTCCCAAAACTCACCAGCTTCTGTTTCGGCAGTACCTGTCATACCACATAGTTTGTGGTACATACGGAAATAGTTTTGCAGCGTTACGGTTGCATAAGTTTGCGTTGTAGCCTCAATCTGTACATTTTCTTTAGCTTCAATGGCTTGGTGTAAACCATCAGAATAACGACGGCCATCTAAAATACGACCTGTTTGTTCATCTACAATTTTAACTGCGCCTTCCATTACCACATACTCAACATCTTTATCAAATAAAGTATAAGCTTTTAGTAATTGTTGAACGGTGTGAATACGATCGGCTTTAATCGAGTAATCGTTTATAATACTTTCTTTTTGACGTATTTTTTCGTCAGCATCAGCAGTACTTTTATCAATAGCTGCTAATGTGATACTAATATCAGGAATGATGAAGAAATTAGGGTCTTCGCCTGCTTTAGTAATTAGCTGAATACCTTTATCAGTCAACTCTACAGAGTTATTTTTCTCATCAATGTAGAAGTACAATTCAGCATCTGCTTTAGGCATTTCTCTTTGCTGATCTGCTAGGTAATAATTTTCAGCTTTTTGCAATTTTACTCTAACACCGGGCTCACTTAAATACTTAATTAACGCACTGTTTTTAGGTAAACCACGAGAAGCTCTATATAAAGCCAAACCGCCATCTTTAGGATCATCATTGCCTTCAGCAATTTTCTTTTTGGCTTCGTTTAAAAAGCTATTAGTAGCACGTTTTTGCGCATCAACTAATTTTTCAATTCTTGGTTTTAATTCAAAAAACTGCTCTAAATTATCTTGCTTACCAATAGGACCACTAATAATTAAAGGCGTTCTAGCATCATCAATTAATACGCTATCCACCTCATCTACCATTGCAAAATGGTGCTTGCGCTGTACCATTTCATCTGGATTGTGTACCATGTTGTCACGTAAATAATCGAAACCAAATTCGTTATTAGTACCGTAAGTAATATCAGCTAAATAGGCTTTTCTACGTTCAGGTGTGTTTGGTTGGTGTTTGTCAATACAATCTACCGTTAAACCCAACCATTCGAAAATGGTACCGTTCCATTCACTATCACGTTTTGCTAGGTAATCATTCACCGTAACAATGTGTACACCTTCGCCAGTTAATGCGTTTAAGTAAGCAGGTAAAGTACTTACCAAAGTTTTACCTTCACCAGTTGCCATTTCGGCAATTTTGCCACTGTGCAATACGCTACCACCAATTAGCTGTACATCGTAATGCA
>JAAFHG010000163.1 GCA_013297585.1 Chitinophagales bacterium | reverse complement strand
CTAACACAATTATTCCTCAACATAAAAAAGCTTCCAAATCTTCCCGTTGGCTCGTAACCATTGGTGGTGGCATTTTACGAACTTCTTTAAACCAAAAAACCAATAGCCTTAGTTTTAGTAATAGTGCTTCGATAGGTAGCGGTACAGTTACAGGTGTAAATAACAATAGGCAACCAATTATTACTTCACCAAAAACTGGATTTAATATACAATTAGGTCTTGCCTACAATACCGAATTAGGTAAGAATTGGGCATTACAAACAGGCCTGCAATACAAATATTTAACCAACGAGCATGGTTTAAAAGCAGATACAACCACCGGCTTTACCAATAGCTTTATTGCTGATAACAACCATTTTATAACAAACAAAGCGCATTGGCTACAAGTACCTATCACTTTTGCATACAACTTTCGACCTAATAGTAAGTACCAGTTGAATATATTGATGGGCAGTTCTTTAGCTTATGTAGTTTCTCAAGAGTGGCTCATTAGCAATATTAATACTGGTAGATTTTATTATAATGCTGCTGCAAATAATAAATGGCTGTTAGGTATACACGGGGGCTTGTCATATACCCTTTCAAAGAAATTAAGTTTGGCTGCCATGGCATCATACACGCTTACACCAATACAATCAAATGTTACAGATAAAAATCACTTTGTACAATACAATTTGCAATTAAGTACACCTATTCGTTTTACAAATAAATCATCCTCTAAAAAATAATACCATGCTACAGAACACATTTACTAGGCTATTTTCAATAGCTGCATTCATCAGCTTATTTACAAGTTGCTTTAAAGATAGTGGCACTAAAACCTATAAAATTTACACACCAATTTTTCAAACTACGCAACAAGTAAGGGCTTCTATAAAAAATGATGTGCCAAAATCGATTAACAGTGTTGGTAAAATGGTGCTTCTTGGCAATTATATTTACCTGAACGAACCACAAAAAGGCATTCATATTATTGATAATAGCAACCCTTCAAAACCAATTAATAAAGCATTCATCAATATACCTGGTAACGAGAATTTGGCGATAAAAGACAATTTCTTATATGCTGATTGCTTTACCGATTTAATGGCAATCGACATCAGTAATCCTAACAATATTGTTACCAAAAACTTTATCAACAATCTATTTCCAGAGCGAAGAAATATCAATGGCTTTTCAGTAGATAGTGGTAAGATTATAGTAGACTGGCAAGTTAGAGATACCACCATAAATCTAGACATTGCAGAAGGACAAGGCATATGGAGAAATGGCAGCTATATTACTTCAAATGTATTTATGGGTGGTATATCTTTTTCATCGGCAGCTTCTGCAAGTAGCGGTAAAGGCATTGGTGTTACAGGTTCTACTTCTAAATACGCTATTGTAGATAACTATTTGTATGCACTTACATCTACCGAATTAAAAACTATCAATATCGCTCAAGCTGATGCACCAAAAGCAGCTACAACAACCACGGTAACTTGGGGCTTAGAAACTGTTTTTCCTTTTAAAAACAACCTATTCTTAGGCACACAAACAGGTATGTACATTTATGGTTTAAGCAACCCTGAGAAGCCCAATCAATTGAGTTTATTTACGCATGCTCGCTTGTGCGACCCTGTAATTGCAGACGATAAATATGCCTTTGTAACCTTACATTCAAACAATAATCCTTCTACTGGCTTCTTTACTTGTATGGGTGATTTGAACCAACTTGACATTATAGATATTACTGACGTTACTAAAAGTAAATGGCTTAAAAGTTACAATTTTACACGGCCTTATGGCTTAAGTAAAGATGGCAATCTGCTATTTATTTGTGATAGCGAAGCAGGTTTAAAAATATTTGATGCTACCGACCCATTGAATCTAAAACAAACCAAAACAATGGCCATTGGCACTACTAGTGATGTGATTGCATTAGATGGTATTGCGTATGTAACCACCTCTGAAGGTTTGTATCAGTTTAGCTACAAAAACAGAAATAACATTACTTTATTAAGCAAAATTTCACTTAACAACTAAGCTATGAAATACAAACTATTAACGCTGATATTATTTGCATGTACTGTGGCAATTGCACAAAAGAAAGCCATAAAATACAACAACATTACCAATATTGGCTGGTTGAATGGCAGCTCTCAAAATGCATTCACTCTGCAAACAATTAATGGTATTAAAATAGACAAATGGCAATTAGGCTTAGGTGTAGGATTGGATAATTATGGCACCAAAAGTATCCCTGTATTTGTAGATGTAAGAAGAAGTTTTGGTAATAAAAAATGGCAGCCACTGCTATATGCAGATGGAGGTGTTAACTATACATTACTGTGGGGGAATTTTGGCGTAAAAGACTTCAACAACCAATATTATTTTGATGTAAATAACACATTTTATGGAGAACTTGGAGTTGGTTTTTCTAAGGCAATAAGTAAAAAGACTAGCTTGAATATGACTGCAGGTTTTAGTTACAAACATTTGAGTTATACCGAAAAGAACACATTTTTATCGTCTATTATAGCAGGAGGCTGCATTGTTTGTGCAGATAACTACCAATTTAACTATTATTACAAAAGATTAGCACTAAGAGTGGGCTTACAGTTTTAATAAAAAAAGGTGAAACGACAGTTAAACAACATCAATATGATTGCAACACAATTGTATTGATGTTTTTTTATAAATAACTACACCTAGAGTACAGTATTAATTAGGTAAACTTTGTTTAAACAATATGTAAAGCATAGAAGCGATAAGCCGTAAAGCCGCATTAAAGCAATAATCTTTTCACTACCATCAGCGATATTTGTATTAAGAACAATTAAAAAAGGCAGTTATAACTTTCGTTATAACTGCCTGATTATCAGTGTGGGAGTTGACGGGGTCGAACCGCCGACCCTCTGCTTGTAAGGCAGATGCTCTAAACCAACTGAGCTAAACTCCCTTTTTTTAATCCCTTACTACCTTTTTGGGATTGCAAATATAGAACCCTTTTTATTATTGCCAAATAAAATTTTAAAAAAGCAAAAAATATTTTGGAGAATTGTTTAAGAGTTATCAAAAACTTGATTTGATGTAACTTTAACCTATACACTTTCTACCGCTTTCGATACTGTTAATTCATCTTGCCCTGTGGCATCACCAAATTCTTGCAACTTACCAAAAGCCGCTGCTGTGGCGTAGTCTATAATATCTTGTGGTGCATGTTGGTTGTACAAACCATAAATTAAGCCTGCCATAAAGCAGTCACCACTACCTGACCTATCTACCACACCTTTGGTTGTAAATTCAGCAGAGTTAAACTGTTTGCCTTGGGTAAATAAACTAGTATAATAGAGTAAATGATTAGCCTCGCCATCAAATCTAAAAGTATTGGCTACAGTATGACATTTAGGAAACCGTTTAATAATTTCTTCAGAAGTAAATTTTGAATGGTCTAGGTAAGCTTGCTTAGTTTTTTTATCGTGAATATGTTCATCTAAAGGAATGCCAAGCAAAGTATTAGCGCTCCAAATATTACCCATAATGACATCGCAATAAGGCACCAATTCTGTCATTACATCAATTGGCTTCTTACCATATTTCCACAATCTTGAACGATAGTTTAAATCTACTGAAATAGTTATGCCTTTTTGCGAAGCTGCCTCTAAAGCTTCTTTACATACATCTACCAAGTTCTGGTTTAACGCAGGTGTAATGGCAGAAAAATTAAACCAAGATACATCGTGCAACACCCTATCCCAATCTACCGTACCTGTGGTTAATTCAGAAAATGCCGATCTATCTCTATCGTACACCATTTTACCTTTTAAATCAGCACCACGTTCTAGGTAATACAAGCCTACCCTATCACCTTGCAGCAAAATAGACGATGTGTAAATGCCTTTATATTCTAAGTAATGCAACATATGCTTACTCATAAAATTATCTGGCAAAACGGTAAAATATTTTACAGGAACATCCCAGCCAGCAAGGGCTGTAGCCACATTGGCTTCAGCACCACCTACATATACTAGCATCGATTGTTTGTCGGTTTGCTCTTTAGGTGCAGGCGAAATTCGCAACAACAATTCGCCAAAGGATAGTACTTTCTTTTTACGCATAGCAACGCTAATTTGACGACAAGATAAGCAGATAGTTTTGACTAAATAGTACATCTACCCACCATTATTAATGGTATCGTTTGCGCTTTTTTTTCACCACATAGGCACAAAGGCACAATAGAAGTTGCTAAACACCAATACACTATTAAAACCCAAAACCTAAAACTTAGAACATAAAACTATGTGCCTTTGTGCCTATGTGGTAACTCTTGACAAACTTCAAACTTCAAACTGCTATCTCCCTACTTTTGCAAAAATTTTACAACAATGGAATTGCAAAAATTAATATTAGAAGCGTGGAGCAACAGGGAATTGTTAAAAGACCCAATTTATGCTGATGCTGTAAGAGCGGTAATTGAAGAAGTAGATAAAGGTAGATTACGTACTGCCTCACCAACAGATAATGGCTGGCAGGTAAACGAGTGGGTAAAGCAAGCCATTCTAATGTATTTTGGTATTCAACAAATGAAAACCTACGAGTTAGAACCATTCGAGTTTTACGATAAAATGTTGTTGAAAAAAGACTACGCTAGCCTTGGTGTACGTGCTGTACCGCATGCAGTGGCTCGCTATGGTGCTTACCTAGCTAAAAACGTGGTATTAATGCCTAGCTATGTAAACATTGGTGCTTATGTAGACGAAGGCACTATGGTTGATACTTGGGCAACTGTAGGTAGCTGTGCGCAAATTGGTAAAGGTGTGCATTTAAGTGGTGGTGTAGGTATTGGTGGTGTTTTAGAACCATTGCAAGCAAGCCCAGTTATTATAGAAGATGGTTGTTTCATTGGTAGTCGCTGTATTGTAGTAGAAGGTGTAATTGTAGAGAAAGAAGCGGTTCTTGGCGCCAATGTGGTATTAACGCAATCAACAAAAATTATTGACGTTAGCGGTAGCGAACCAATAGAAATGAAAGGTCGTGTACCTGCACGCAGCGTGGTAATTCCTGGTAGTTACAACAAAAAATTCCCTGCGGGTGAATTTGGTGTGGGCTGTGCGTTAATCATTGGTCAGCGTAAACCAAGCACCGATTTAAAAACAAGCTTAAATGACGCTTTGAGAGACTTCAATGTGAGTGTATAAATTGTGATGTTGAATGATGAAATGATTTTTTGTAGCGAGTTTTAATATTTTGTTACCAGCAATTGTACTACTATTTAGCTTCTGTTGTGTCACTCACTTGTACGTTCATAACATTATTCAGCTTTTATCTTAGCGTATATTTTTACACAAATCCTTGAAGGCTTTGCAAAACCTTCAAGGATTTTTTATAATCACCAAAATCCAAAAAAATCCTTCCAACCCGATAGCTATCGGGTCCTAGTTCAGACAATTATGGCGCAACCAACTACCTATCATATCACTTTAAAAGGACTTTTTATAGCTCTTACTGGTGCCATTTTGTTTTCTACCAAAGCCATTTTTGTAAAGCTAGCTTTTGCAAGCACCAAGGTTGATGCCATTACGTTGCTTAGCTTGCGCATGTTATTTTCTTTGCCTTTTTACTTAGGCATTGCATGGTTTGTATCAAAAAAAGAAGGCGCAGAAACCATTACTAAAAAGCAATGGTATTATATAGGTGCAATGGGCATTTTAGGTTATTACATCAGTAGCTTGTTCGATTTTATTGGCCTACAGTTTATTTCAGCAGGTTTAGAGCGCTTAATTTTATTCCTCTACCCTACTTTTTCTGTATTAATTAATACCTACTTTTTTAGAAGCAAACTCAACCGAATACAAATTATCGCACTGCTGCTAACCTATGTTGGTATTGGCATTGCTTACTATGGCGAGCTACGTATTGACACTAGTAACCCTAACTTTTTCTACGGTAGTTTTATGGTATTTTTATGTGCCGTTACTTATGCTGTGTATTTGGTTGGCACGGGAAAATTGGTAGAAAAAGTAGGTGCAACACGCTATACTGCTTACGCCATGTTGTTTGCCACATTAGGTGTATTTACACATTATTTTAGCACTAGAACTTTCTCAGCTTTTCACTTTACACCTACGCTTATTGGTTATGGTTTAGCATTGGCCATTATAGCTACCGTTATTCCTTCGTTTATGATTTCTAGTGCCATGAAACGCATTGGCAGCAACAACGTATCTATTGTTACAAGTATTGGCCCTGTAAGTACCGTTTTGCAAGCGCATTTTATTTTACATGAGCATATTTTTACCGAGCAAATAATAGGCACCATCATTGTAATTGCAGGTGTTATTTTAATAGGCTGGAAAAGAGAAACTGCATAAAAAAGCCGCAACAAATGTTGCAGCTTTTATATTAAAGTTGAATAATTCTACTGACCAAATGCTCGCTTAATAGATTCAGGATCTGAAAGCCCTGCAATACCAACTAATGCAATAGCAATAACAATAATGATGATGTAAATAATAGATAGTGATAAGCCGATAATGGCACAAACTCTACCAGATTTTGCGTTTTTAAAGGATGCTTCAGTGTAAAGCTCAGGGCTAGCTACATACAGGTTTTTGTCTTTGCCATATAATACCAGAGCAATAATACTTAATATTAAACCGCCACCATAGCAGCAGGTAAATACAATACCTAAAATACCCAATACCAATATAGCAGTTGCATTAGGCAAAGGACGCTGAACATTAAAGTTCTGAAATTGTGTTTGTTGTGGATTGGTTTCCATTAGCAGTAAATTTTGTGGTTGATGATTTTATAAATATAGAAGGTCAAGATAATAACCGCAATTAACATAAACAAATATTTTATCAATACTGCACCAAAACGAAACTGAAACTTAATATGCAAGACTGTGAAAGTCATTAAAATAATGATTGGCAGCATTGCAGGATAAAATTGCCAACTTTTACCAAAATCACCTTCTAGCAAAGCAAAAAAACTGCGTTGAAAGCCACAACCAGGGCACTCAATATGCAGCAGCTTTTTAGAAGGGCAAGTAAGCATGAAGCCTTTTAGCCATTGCATTGTATCGTGATAAGTTAACAGTAGCATAGTTATTTTTTTACCACATAGACATACAGACACAATATAAATTTTACTAACATAAAAAGAACAAGTTCGACATTACTCTATGTGACTATTGTGCCTATGTGGTGAAATTTCTACAAGTATTCCTTCTTCATTTTATCCTTAAAATATTTCTCTAATTTTTCAACCTTTGGCTTTGCCACAAAGTAGCAATAGCTTTGGTTTTGGTGATTATTATAATAATCTTGATGGTAGTTTTCGGCGGGATAAAAATTCATAAATGGCTCAATAGTTGTAACAATTGGCTTATCAAATACACCTGCTTTATCTAACTCAGACTTGTATTCTTCAGCCTTTTGTTGCTGCGTTTCGTTTTGGTAATAGATCACACTTCTATATTGTGGCCCTACATCGTTGCCTTGTCTGTTTAAAGTAGTTGGGTCGTGTGTTTTCCAAAATATTTCTAGCAAATCTTCGTAGCTCACTTTTGTGTTATCGAACGTAATTCTTATCAGCTCAGCATGGCCTGTTTGTTTATCGCACACTTGCTCGTAAGTTGGGTTTACTA
>JAAFHG010000564.1 GCA_013297585.1 Chitinophagales bacterium | reverse complement strand
TACAAAAGTCTTAAAAATATTACATTAAAAATAGGTAGTCATGGAATCGGTCTCCACGAAAGTAATACAAGTATAGTGTATCCCTTTGACCAACCCCATATTTGTATATTGTAACTAGTGCTGTTATTTTGTGTTATGCAAAACAATCAAAAAGCGAAATATTTACAACATATTGAGTTATGGAAAGTACAGGGAGGAAGTGTAAGAACCTATTGTGCAAACAATGGTTTGGTTCCATCGGTTTTTTACTATTATAAAAAGATGTTGGAGCCAACTGAAAAGAAAGGTTTTACAACGGTTTCAGTTACGGCTAAGAGCAGTTGCTCATTGTTTAGTTTTCATTATCCCAACGGTGTAATTGTAGAAGTAGATCAGGGAGTGGATATGGCAACGCTTAAAAGTTTAGTACATGCTGTATCTTAACAATAAAATTAACTATCATTTTTATATGCAGCCCGTAGATATGCGTAAAGGTGTATTTAAACTATGTGGTTTGGTGGCCACACAAATGAACGCTACGGTAGTAAGTGGTGATGTGTTTGTTTTTTTAGCCCGGCATAAGCGTAAAATAAAATTGCTGCAATGGGATGGCGATGGGTTTGCGTTGTACGAAAAACAATTAAGCAAAGGCAATTTTGAATGGCCATTGGTTGAAGCTGCTGGTTTATCTAACAGTACTATTGTTAACGCTAAGCAGTTACATATTATATTGCAAGGTATTATCCAGAGCAGTGTAAACTATAAAAAACGCTATCAATTACCTACTGTAAAATAAGTGAAAAAAGCAACAAAAACTTATCTACCAATGTGGGTAAAAAACAGGCTAAAGCTGCCTATTTTAGGGCATTTTATTTGGAAACGTATAGCACAAAGTTGTACCTTTACAGTATCCAAACAATAACTCCATATCAAGATTATAAAGCACTGTACGAACAGCAATTGCAACTCAATAAAGAGCAAGCTGCTACAATAGAAAAGCTTACCAAAACCGCAGAGGAGCAAGCACTAACCATTACTTCGCTTCAGTTGCAAGTAGCCAATTTGCAAAAAATGCTATTTGGCAGTAAAAAAGATATTTTTAAACCAACTGCTTCCAATACACTACAAGGCACATTATTTGATGTACCTGCTATAGCCGAAGTAGTAGTTGAAAATAAAAAAAAGATTACTTACGAAAGAGGTACACAAAAAATACAAGTAGCGCATAAAGGCCGTAATCCATTACCTACTCATTTGCGTAGAGAGGTAATAGAACTTCAGCCAGTAGAAGATGTAAGCGGTTTAACGGCCATTGGAGAAGAAGTAACCGAAGTGCTAGAGTATCAGCAGGGCGAATTGTATGTTAAGCAATATAAGCGCAAAGAATATTTACAACCAAGCAGCGATGGTTTACATGCCAAACGAATCATAGCAACCTTGCCAAGCCTACCTATAGAAAAAGGAATAGCAGGCCCTAGCTTATGCGCTCATCTGTTAGTAAGCAAATATGTAGATCATTTACCAATACATAGACAAGTTCAAATATTTAAAAGAGACCAAGTAGCAATAGATGAATCAACAATTTGTAATTGGTTTAAAAAATTAGGCGGTTATTTAGAAACACTATACGAAGCACATCGACAGCAGGTATTTACAACCAATTACTTAGCCGCCGACGAAACACATTATCCCGTACTCGATAAAAATAAAAAAGGAACTACCCACAAAGGCTACTATTGGGTGTATCAAAATTTAGAATCGGGCGATGTACTATTTGAGTATCAACAAGGGCGCAGTGGCGACTATGCCACCCAAGCCTTACAAGGATATAGTGGCTACTTGCTTACCGATGGGTATGCGGGCTACGATGCTGTAGCTGCCAATGCCGCCATAACAAGGCTTAACTGTTGGGCACATGCAAGACGTAAGTTTATAGAAGTACAAGATATGCATCCTGCCGTAGTAGATGTATTACAAACTATTGGTCATTTGTATACAATAGAGCAAGCCTGTAAAGACAGTTACTTCACGCCAACACAAATAAAAGAAAAACGACAAACAGCAAGTGTGCCTTTATTAAAAGAGTTATATCAGCAGCTAGTAGCATTAAAAGCTTCCTCCATACCCAACACGCCCCTAAATACAGCTATTAATTACTCCCTTAATAGATGGAAAGGATTAAACATATATACCTACGATGGAACCTTGCCAATTGATAATAATTTACTAGAAAACAAAATACGACCGATAGCCTTAGGTAGAAAAAATTATTTATTTGCAGGAAATCATGAAGCCGCTCAGCGTTCTGCCATTCTTTACAGCTTATTTGCAACCTGTAAACAACATAATGTAAACCCAACAAATTGGCTCACATTTGCATTAACAAACATAGCACAACACCCAATAAATAAAATCCAACAACTACTACCTAAAAACTATACTAAAATAAGCTAACATCAAATAAATGGGGTTGGTTAAACGGATACATTTCATCGCTGCAATGTCTCCGCCCTGGCTTTCGGCGAGGACGTTGCAGTTTCTATAAC
>JAAFHG010000336.1 GCA_013297585.1 Chitinophagales bacterium | reverse complement strand
AAATACCAGCCTTCTTGTGCAGACAAACCGATATTTTAGTTGCTGCTGCCAAAACAGGTAAATATGTAAATATTAAAAAGGGTCAATTCTTATCGGCGGAAGCTATGAAGTATGCTGTAGATAAAGTAGCGCAAAGTGGGAATTCCAATATTATCCTTACAGATCGCGGTACCATGTTTGGCTATGGCGATATGATTGTTGATTTTAGGGGTATTCCAACGATGAAAAACTTAAAAGTGCCTGTCGTCATGGATGTGACACATAGTTTGCAACAACCGAATCAAAGTTCGGGTGTAACGGGTGGTTTACCACAAATGATTAATACCATTGCAAGGTGTGCAATTGCAGCTGGTGCGGATGGTATCTTTATTGAAACTCATCCTAATCCTACCATTGCAAAATCGGATGGTGCGAATATGCTGGCCTTAGATAAAATGGAACAATTGCTCAAAGAATTGACAGCAATAAGACAAACGGTAATGCAATTCTAAAGCTATCTTTTGCTTTATTTAACAGGAAATTTTAACCCCGTCGCGATGTATCGCGACGGGGTTAATCCAACTAATACAGGTAGTTCGGCTTGCCGAAATAAATTCGGCACAAGCTATCCTTCGCCTTCTACTGCATAATTTGGGTTTAACATTTGAATTTAAACAAATTTTTGCCTAAATTAGTTTTTCTAATTATGGAATTAAAATTGTGAAAATGAAATTCATATTACTATATGTCAACATCTTATTGTTGACCTTTAATAGCTTCGGGCAAGCCACTATTACTACTGGTACGCCAATGCACAGATCTGTTAATAATGTTACCACATTTGGAACGAATAATACAGTTATAAGCAGCTCAAAAAGAAAAATACAATTTATATTTACTGTTGCAGAACTTGGAGGCTTTTTTACACCTTTGCCAACTACAGCAAACATTGATACTTTATGGTTTGCGCATGGTGGAACTGTAACACCAAATTCAGCCAATGTAATGACGAATTTCCAAATTACAATGGCGCACACAACTGTAGGTTCTACAGCCATGACCACTAATTTTGCCAGTAATAGCACTGGTACAAGTGTGACTTGTCTAAATGCAGCAACATTTAATTATACTGCACCAAATGGAACTAATTGGATTGGTATCAAATTAACAACACCTTTTCTTTGGAACGGCACTCAGAATATTTGTGTTACACTTCAGTTTAATGGTTTTACAGCAGGAGGAGTACCTGGTTTTAGAATGCAAACAGGAACAGGCTTTAGAACATTAGATGCGCCATTAGCAACGTCTACAACTGGGACATTAAACAATTACAGAATTGTTGCTGGGTTTTCAAGAGTGCTTTGTACGAAGCCGAATATTTCAACCACTCCACCAGTAAATTCCATCACTTGCACTAGCCCAACTATCAATTTAAGCGGAAGTTCTACTACACCGAACATTACTTCGGTTTGGTCTGGACCAGGCATTGTATCTGGTGGCTCTACATTAACACCAACTGTAAATCTTGCAGGTACTTATACGTTAACCATTAATTATGCTAGCCCTACACCAAGTTGTCCTGCTACGCAAACTGTAACTGTTACAAGTAATTTGAGTACGCCAAATGTTTCTACTACGCCAGCAAGCCCTATTACTTGCACCAATACAACAGTAACTTTAGCTGGCGCTAGCACTACAGTTGGAGCCACCGCAGCTTGGACAGGACCTGGCATAACGGCTGGAGCGACTACTTTTAATCCAATTGTGAATGCGGCAGGTAACTATACCTTAACTGTTACGAATCCGACAAATGGCTGCACGGCCAATCAAATGGTAGCTGTTACGACCAATAATCAACTACCACAATTGACAGTAGCACCGCCTTCTACCTTAGGCTGCTTTTTCAATAGCACCACAAACATTGTTGCAAGCAGTACTACTGCAAACACTACTGCTTTATGGACTGGCACTGGTATTGTAAGTAATCCAGCAGCTTTTGGGATTACAGTTAATCAAACTGGGGTTTTTACAGTCAGCGTTACCAATCCCGTAAATGGCTGTGTAAGAAACCAAAATGTAACAATCAATCCTCTACTTGGGGCAACCGCTGCAAACTTTAGCTTTACAAACAGCACTTGTAATCTCAATAATGGACAAATAATAATTAATGGCCTAACCGGAGGCCTTGCACCTTATAATTTCAATATTGGTGCTAATATCGTACAAAGTAATATTACGACATTCCCAATAACAGTCAGTGCATTAGCCCCTGGCAACTATCCAGTAATCGTTACAGACGCGAATGGATGTAAGTTTAATACAACTGCCATTGTCCCTGCTACTAGTTTTCCGATTGCTATCACCAGTAATCAATCAAAAGCGATTTGCGATAATGTCATTGATGGATTTATCAACATTACGAGCATCATTGGAGGCGTTGCGCCATTTACGATGACATTAAATAATAACCCAATCAGCAATACATTTCCTATTAATCTAAATAATCTAAATGCAGGTGTTTATCTTATTAGAGGCATTGATGCCAATAATTGTAATATCACAAAAACGCTGACGATTAATGCAGGCTTTCAACCCACCGCCACATTTACTGTCCTATCGCCTAAATGTAATGGTGAATCTACTGCAAATGTAACGGCAAACACCGCGGGTACAGGGCCATTTACTTATGCTTGGATTCCAGCACCTACTTCAGGACAAGGTCTTGCAACTGCAGTGGGACTAAAAGCTGGTGTTGGTGGTGTGTTGATTACAGATTCTAATAATTGTAAGCAAACTTTTAGTTATAATATAACTGAACCGATAAAACTAACGTCAGATATTTTAGGGGATTCTATTTTTTGCAAAGGCACTAATTTGAATTTATCCTCTTTAGTATTAGGTGGTACAGCGCCCTACTCGTACAGATGGGAAGTTGCTAATAATTTGATTGGCACAAGTAATACTAATAGTTACATTTTAAATAATTCCACAGATATTTTACTCAAAGTAAAAGATGCAAAAGGATGTGAAGCGACAGCGTTAAAGAAATTCAAAACTACATTTCCTACCATTAACTTCACGATGAACCCTCTAAAATCATGTCCCCCAGCCTGTTTAGACATACAAAGTAATTTAAGTTTTCCAAGCATAAGCTGGGATTATGGTGATGGCACTAGCAGCAATGGTCCAAAATTGAAACATTGCTATACAGCTGGAGGGAAATATGACATCAAACTAACTGTAACGGATAATATAGGTTGCAAAAATAGCGCAACCTATAGTCAGATTGCGGATATCTACGAAAAACCGAATGCAGGCATTAGTGCAAGTCCTACTATTGCCAGCATTGAAAACTCAGAAATTAGTTTTGCTGGTTTTTCAAGCTCAAAAATTAAAACTTGGCAGTGGCAATTCAATGACAATCCAATCGGAGAAAGCACATTACAAAATCCAAAATATACATTTTTAAACCCTGGAAAACGCGGTGTGACCTTAATCGTAGTTTCGGATCAAGGTTGCAGAGATACAGTAGAAAGTGAAGTTTTGATTGAATATTTGTTTAAGTACCATGTACCAACTGCATTTACACCAAATGATGATATCTTTAACAGTATTTGGTTACCCAAAGGATTAAGCGTAGATGAAAATGGTTTCTTAATGCAGATTTATAGCAGATGGGGACAATTGTTATTTGAATCCAAAGAACTTAAAAAAGGCTGGGATGGTAAAGTCAATGGCACCATTCAACCAGATGGTTCTTATTCATATTATATTAAGCTAAAAGATTTAAATGGTAAATCCCATCAATATACTGGGAATTTTGTTTTGAGTAAGTAAAGTGTTTATTGCGTTGCTATAACTTATTATTCAACAAAATTATGAAAGACATAAGTAAATTATTATTCTTGGTAATTTTATTATTGGTATTGCTAAGGGGAATAAGTTATTTATTGAAAATTATGCATTGGCCTTCTGCCAGTTTAATAGAATTTTTTATTACCATTTTTTTATTAATAGCTTTGGCTTTATCACTATGGAATTTGATATTGAGTCATAAAAAATAAATAAGTTTCCTGTTATTCATATTCAAAGCAGAAACTTTTGCTTTAACCACTTATCCTAAAAAAATAACCAAATGAAAATAAATTCAGGCTTAGCATGAGATTAGCAAGGCAGATTCATGAAAATTTCTTAAATTCATTGCAATTATCGACACGTATCATTTGGTTTTGGTGTTTATGAAACAGTTTCTCATTTTTACTTTATTCATTTTAATAAACGTCCCTATTTTTGGTCAGAATACTACTATTGTATCTGGTATACCAACTTACAAATCCGTTCCAAATACTTCCGTACTCACTGGTACAAACGCTTTTTTTAATCCCATCAATACTTCTACTTTTAGTCGGCTCCAATTTATTTATT
>JAAFHG010000085.1 GCA_013297585.1 Chitinophagales bacterium | reverse complement strand
CCCATACCTTTTAGTTGTGGCATTGTTTTCACATCTACAGGTTTAGCCAAAAATCCAACTGCACCTTTATTTACATTCACATCTAGCCATTCGTCTGTAGCAGTGCCAACATCTTTGTAACCTAGTTTTAAATTTGTTGCCAAATGCTTAATATCTTGCCTAGCACCTGTGTAATAAAACGCACTTGTACTATCTACTTTTTTATTAGCACTTGCATAGTTTACTTGCCTTACATAATTAGTGTACAATCTATCTGCAATCTCTTTAAACACAGGCCCAGCAACTGTTGCACCATAGTGTAATAAAGCCTTTGGTTTGTTTTTTATCACTACTACTATTGTGTATTGTGGGTCATTTGCTGGAAAATAACCCGCAAATGATGTTTGATAAATTTGGTCTGCGTAGCCTCTATTACCATCTGCCACCAATGCTGTACCTGTTTTACCAGCCACTTTGTAAGTAGAATTTTTAAAGAGCTCTTTTGCAGTACCATATGTACAAACTGCTTCTAAACAAACTTTCAATTGCTGTATAGTAGCATCACTGCAAACCTTATTTACCAATACTTTCGGCTCGTTTATTCTTATTACCTCACCCTCATCTTTTACAGCATTTAATAAATAAGGCCTCATCATAGTACCATTGTTTGCAACTGCATTGTAAAATGTAGCTGTTTGCAAGGGCGTTACTTCTATGTTATAACCAAAAGCCATCCAAGGCAACGAAATAGAACTCCAATTTTTTGTACCCGGCTTTGGTATAACTGCGTTACGTTCACCAGTAATATCAATACCAGTTAAAGTATCTAAATGCATGTTGTGTATTTGCTGAATAAAACGCCTAGGATTATAGCCATAACTCGCTAATGCCAATTTTGCCATCCCTACATTGCTACTCAATGCAAATGCATCTTTTACAGTTACATCAAACTTGCCATGCTGCTCAGAATCAAACACTGTTTGACCATTTATTGGCCACGAACCACCATTCAAATTCACAACACTATTCAGTGTAATTTTTTTATCCTCAAGCAAGCTCATCATAGTAGCCAACTTAAATGTTGAACCTGGTTCAGATGGGCTTATTGCATAATTGTAATCCTCTGAATAAGTACCATCTTGCCTTCTACCCAAATTAGCAATTGCTTTTACTTTACCTGTTTTTGTTTCTATTACTATAGCACAACCATTTACCGCCTCATTACCTACCATCATCTTCATCAAGGCATTTTCTGTTACCTCTTGTATAAAAACATCCAACGTAGTTACAATGTCTTTTCCATTCTCTGGCTCTATCTGTTCATCATCAACAGGTATACTTGCACCGCCAGCTATATATCGTACCAAACGTCTACCAGTTGTACCTTTCAGCAAAGTATCGTAGGTTTTTTCCAAGCCAATTTTTTGTGCATTTTCTCTATCTAAACCTATCGTTCTATAAGCCAATAATTTGTATGGATTTAAACGAATCGTTTGCTCATCTACTATAAAACCACTTTTATTTTTACCCAAGCGCGCCAAAGGAAATTGTTTCAAAGATTCATATTGACGATAAGAAATTCCTTTTTGCAATAAGTAATATCTATCACGATTTTTGAAACCTTGTTTTAATAAACGCTTATAATCACTGACAGATTTATCGGTAAATAAATTAGCCAAACAGATAGCCAAACTGTCTACATTTTCTCTGAAACGTACACCACTTTTTTCTCTCAAGCCATCCGCAGCAAAATCTATATAGATGTTAAATTTGGGCACACTAGTACTTAGCATTTGTCCATCCTCACTATAAATCGTTCCTCGCTCTGCATCTACTTCTTCAATTTTTTGATGCAAACTATCACTCATGCTGCGCCAGCTTGCGCCCTGTACCTGTTGTATATAAAATGCTTTTGCAAAAATGGCCAGACATATTATCACCATCACGATGTAGCTTAAGTACACCCGCCATAGTATGTCTTTTTTTACGTCCATTTGCCCTAACCCTAAAGGGAATATTTTAATTTATGATCAAATAACCAACCTACTCTTTTAGCCCTTTTAGGGGTTTGCGGTTAACCTTGTAGGCACTTCCTTACTAATTTTTAATCCCAATGGCTCTGCCGCTTTCAACACCTGTACCTCTTCACTTTTAAACATCACTTCGCTTTTTATCGTCTTATACTCGTACTGTAATTCCTTTATCTCTTTCTGTGTTTTATTAATATCTCTTATTGCCCTATCAGCCATGTGCCCGTTTGCGATATACATAATTGCCAACACAGATGCGAACAAAAAAAAGTTTAGGTTTTTAGCAATCCATTTACCACCAACAATGCTATCTCTAACAGCTTTTAAAGCTGTTTTCTTTTCTTTTACTTGTTGATCATTGTCTTGCTTTTCCGTCACTCTTAATTTTCAATTTAAAATCATAGCAAATCCGCTTCATCAATATTAATCAGCGGTTATACCCGTTCTGCCACTCGCAACTTGGCGCTTCTGCTTCTTGTGTTTCGTTTCAACTCATCTGCTGTAGCTGTAATTGGTTTTTTTGTTATCAATTTCCAGCGTTGCACTTTTGTGTGTTGTACAAATGGATTATCATCTACGTCATCTTCAAAATCACCATTCTTAAAAAATAACTTCACCAATCTATCTTCAAGCGAGTGAAACGTAATAATAGCAGCTCTTCCACCCTCTTCTACTACCTCATTCAACTGCAACAACATTTCTTTAAGCGCCTCCATTTCTGCATTCACTTCTATTCGCAATGCTTGAAACACCTGCGCCAAATATTTATTAGGATTACCTTTTACAACAGGACTAATCATTGCCCTAAACTGCAAAATGGTTTGCACTTGCATTTGTTTTCTCGCTTCTACAATATGCTTTGCCAATGTTTTAGAGTTACTCACTTCGCCAAATTGCTCAAACATTTTATGCAATTGCTGCTCAGAATAAGTAGCCACAATAGTTGCAGCCGTTAAACTTTGCCGCTGATCCATTCGCATATCAAGTGGACCATCAAAGCGAATTGAAAAACCCCTTTCACCTTCATCAAACTGATGACTACTTACACCCAAATCTGCCAAAACACCATTTACTTTACTCACTTTATGCAGGCGCAAAAAGCGCTGCAAATGGCGAAAATTCTGTGGCACAAACACAACCCTACTATCTTCAGGTATATTTTTTATCGCATCAGCATCTTGGTCAAACGCTATCAATCTACCTGCTTCACCCAAACTTTTTAAAACACCTCTACTATGCCCACCACCACCAAATGTGCAATCAACATACACACCATCTACTTGAATATTTAAACCATCAAGCGTTTCTGTATACAACACAGGCACGTGATAATCTAAATGCGCAGGCTGCTGTTCTATGTTTTGCAAATCACTCATGGTTCTTACATTTTGTCGTCAGACATTACTTCATTTGCCAAATTGCTAAAGTCTTCTGCCGACAACTTGCTAATTGCCTCATTATATTTAACAGCATCCCATATTTCAAACTTGTCTAGCGTAGCAGCTATCACCACATCTTTTGTAATACTTGCATAAGCTTTAAAAGATGCAGACAACATCATTCTTCCAGCACTATCTAATTCTATTTCGGTAGCGCCATTCAAAAACTGACGAGTGAACTGTCTTACCTTTGGGTCGAATTGGTTTAATTTTTTAAACTTCTCTAAAATTGCCTCCCACGTTTTCATGGGATAAAGGGTTAAACAGTTTTCAAATCCTCTTGAAAGGATGAAACGATTTTCCCCTTCTGGCAATTGTTTTTTCAGGGCACTAGGCAGCAAGAAGCGACCCTTTGAGTCGACTGTTGCTTCATATTCACCGTGAAAACCTACCATGTTAGAGAATTTGTTTAAGAATTACCATTTCTTAACACAAAATAACACAATTTCCCACTGGAAATACGAATTCCAAGAGTTTGTATTTATCCACAGTATTTTATGCCCTACAACGCAATACAGCATTGCATTACAGGGTAAATAGCACTACATTTTCACTTTTTTATGTGAATAGAGTGTGCGTAACTGTGATTTTACGGTGTTTAATTGTAAAATAAAATTGAAAATCAATTATTTAAAAAGATTGAACAAAGATGATTCATCCGAAAAAATTGTCAATAAATGACTTTAGCTACCATTTGCCAGATGAAAAAATTGCGAAGCATCCACTACCAAAAAGAGACGAAAGCAAGCTTTTGGTGTTTAAAAGTGGGAAAATTTCAGAAAGTCAGTACAAACATTTAGACGAGCATTTACCAAGCGACAGCTTGCTCATTTTTAATAATACCAAAGTTGTAGAAGCAAGGTTGATTTTTACAAAACCAACAGGTGGGCAAATAGAAATATTTTGCCTAGAACCACATGACCAATATGCTGATATTACCACTGCCATGCTACAAAAAGGCAAGGTGCTTTGGAAATGTTTGGTAGGCGGTGCTAAAAAATGGAAAGAAGAATCACTGATTAAAGTGATTGAGAATGAAAAAAATGATTTGAGTATTAAGGCAAAGAAAATAGAACAAAAAACAGATTGCTTTATAATTGAATTGAGTTGGAATAATAACGACCTAACATTTGCCGAAATACTGCATATGGCAGGCCTTATTCCTTTGCCCCCATATTTAAATAGAGAAGCAGAAGAAGCAGACAAAAGCACTTATCAAACTATTTATGCAAAACATGATGGTAGCGTAGCTGCACCTACCGCAGGCCTACATTTTACCGAAGAACTATTTAAGAAACTAGGTGATAAAAACATTCACAGAGATTTTGTAACACTACATGTAGGCGCAGGCACCTTTAAACCTGTTAAAGCCGCTACAATGGATGAACATGAAATGCACACAGAATTTATTGACGTAAGCCTTGAATTAATTGAACATCTATTAAAACATCAACCAAAGCCTATTATTGCGGTAGGTACAACATCGTTAAGAACAATTGAAAGCTTGTATTGGCTTGGTGTAAAGGTGAATAGTGAATGGTCAATAGTGAATGAAACGACACCAAGCTTATCGCAATGGGACGCTTACGATTTACCTCAAAACATAACTCTAATAGATGCCTTAAGTGCTTTGGTAAATTGGATGAGAGCCAAACAACTAGAGCGTTTGATTACCAAAACCCAAATCATTATTGCACCAGGCTATCAATTACAAGTTGCACAAGGCTTGGTTACTAATTTTCATCAGCCGCAATCTACATTGCTGCTGTTAATTGCTTCTATTGTGGGTTATAACTGGAAAATGATTTATGACCAAGCACTCAATAACGACTATCGCTTCTTGAGCTATGGAGATGGTTGTTTATTGATGAAGGGATAATGTGAAAGGTAAAAGGTGAAAAGTCAAACTTGAAACGCAAAGCCTCAAACGAAAAATGTGTTACTTCAAAAATCGTGAATATTTTCACATCTCACCTTTTACTTTTCATGACTGAACGAAAGGCACTTCAACAGTAAACGTAGTGCCTTTACCTATTGCACTGTCTATTTTCACTTTGCCTTTATGAGCGTCGATCACTGTTTTTACATAGCTCATGCCTAGGCCAAAGCCTTTTACATTGTGTACATTACCTGTGTGGGCACGGTAAAATTTCTCAAAAATGCGCTTCACACTTTCTTTACTCATACCTATACCATTATCTTGAACACTCATTACAAAATACTTATTCGTACTATGGGTGGTAATTTTAAGGTGCACATTATCGCTACTATATTTAATAGCATTATCGATTAAGTTAGAAATGAGATTGGTAAAATGTACCTCATCTGCTTGAATAATATCGTTCTTAGCATTTAGCTGTAAGTCAACTTTACCATTTTTATCTTCTAATTGTAACACATAATTGTCTAAAATATGGTGTAAAGTATCGTGAATAGGCAGGTCTACCAATTGCAACTGCAACTCTTGTTTTTCAAGTAAAGCCGCTTGTAGTATGGTCTCTACATGCTTGTTCATGCGCTTATTTTCTTCCTTAATAATGCCAGTAAAGTAGGCAAGTTTTTCCTTGTCGTTTTGTACTTTCTCATTTTTAATAGCATCTACTGCAAGCGATATGGTGGCTATGGGCGTTTTAAACTCATGCGTCATATTGTTAATAAAATCGCTCTTTATTTCGCTCAATTTCTTTTGATTGAAAAGCGTTCTAAGTGTTACAAAAAATGCGGCAAAAATTACCAACATAAACACAACACCACCTGCAATTATCAAACGTAAAGAGCCCCAAACCTGCTTTTTAAAATCTGGTACTATTATAATTAAGTGTTCAAATGGGCCAATGCCTTCCAAATCGCTAGCACTTTCTGGTGCTATGGCTATAAATAATCGCTTGTTATGTAAGGTGTCGTAATATTCAGTTTCAAAATTATTAGAGCGCATTTCTAAATCTGCTGAACCATTAATAACGGCAAATTCAAAATGTAGATTTTTAAGTTCACTACCCTCGTACACATTTTTAAGTTTGGTTTGTACATCGGTTGTGGAGTAACGTTCTTCTACTGTTGGTGGCTTTATCAATCTAGATATATCTGTATTAAATCTACCAAAACCCATACGCTTTGGTGTTTTAATCAACGGCGCACTGCCATTACCTTTTGCTAGGTCAACAGCTACCTCAGTACTTGCACTATAAATTTTTGAAAATAATTGGGCCTCACGAACTTCTAGCAGGTTCTTAAGCCAAGATGCTTGTAACAATATCAGTCCTAAAAAAGACAACGATGTTAATACAACAATTAGGGGTAAAGCTCTTTTCATCTTGGCAAATATAAATCTAACCATTGTTAAAACTTTGGTATAGATAATTGCAAAGTGCAAGCTAGTATTGCCATGCAACAAATTATCATAAAATAAAAACTAAAAAGCAATCTCACCGCTACACAAAAATTTGCCTTCGTGTAGCAAAATTTACTATTTTTCTTGCATGATTAAAGCATTAACAACTGGGGTGATTCTTATTTCAGACCCATTTTTAAAAGATCCTAATTTTTTAAGAACGGCTGTACTCATTTGCGAGCATAACGCTGAAGGCAGCGTGGGCTTTGTTTTTAACAAACAATTTGAATTTGGTATTGGCGATTTAGTAGAAGGTTTAGAGGGTATCGATTTTCCTGTGTATGAAGGTGGCCCTGTTCAAAAAAACAGCATTCACTTTATACATACTTGCCCTGATTTTATAGATGAAGGCACAGATATAGGCAATGGTATTTATTGGGGCGGCAATTTTGAACAAGTAAGAGCATTACTTAAAACAAATAGCCTAACAGAAAAAGATATTCGCTTTTTTATTGGTTATAGCGGTTGGGGTACAAATCAGCTTGAAGAGGAAATAGCCGAGAAAAGCTGGATTATTCGTGCTACCGATAGTAATCTGGTATTTCACTCAAAGCCAGCATTAATATGGAAAGATGCCCTAAAAGGCCTTGGTGGTGAATACGAATTAATGCCTAATTATCCACTAGACCCACAGTTAAATTAGTTGTACTGTCTGAACTGGGATTTTATAGGATTATTTGGATTAATAGGAAATAAAACAGGCTGTCTCGATTTATGAGTCAGCCTGTTTTATTATAATAGAAAATCATTCAAATCAGAACAATCAGCGGTTACTAATGTATCTTCTGCGGCACCATTCTACCAATTATACCTGCTTTGTCATATGCATGATCGTCTTCTGCACCTCTATCGCCACTTTCATGGTATTCGGCATCTTCATTTACGTCCCACACATCAAATAATTCTTGCCCAGCAATAATATTTTTGGCAGCTAACATAGCAGTCATCATACTGTGGTCTTGGTTATTGTATTTGTGCATGCCATTTCTACCTACTAAATACAAACCAGGATAAGCTTTTAACGCATCTCTAATTTCATCAACATTTTCTTTATACGTATGATCGTAAACCGGGTAAGCTTTTGGCTGACGCACTACATAACCATCCACCACAGCCGATTGCTTTGTCAGGCCAATCTGTTCAATTTCTTTTTTAGCTAAAGCAATTAATTCTTCGTCTTTACTCGTCCACATACCATCACCTTCAAAGCAAAAATATTCTAACCCATAACACGCCATTTCTGGGTCAGGCACCATGTAAGGACTCCAACTTTTAAAGTTTTGTATACGACCTACTTTCACATTTGGATCATGAATATAAATCCAGTTATCGTTAAATGCATCTTCATCTCTGCATATTAATACCACGGTAATAAAATCTCTATAACTCAATCCTTGTGCAGCTTTCAAGGCATCACCTGGCAAAGTAGGATGTGTAAATCCAATTAATTCACGCATTGGTGTAGTAGAGATTACATTATCAAAACCATCTAAAATTCTGCCATCGGTTGTAGTAACGCTCCAACTTGTACCGTTAAAATTTACATCTTTAATACCGCAGTTCATCTCAATTTGCACACCCATGTTTTTGCACTTTTCAGCACAAACCTCCCACATCATACCGGGACCTTTTTTCGGGTATCTAAAACTGTCTATCAGCGTTTTAATTACTTTGTCTTTCCCACCACTTGCAGATTTTTTTGGTTTAAACACCGCATTCATTATCGCACTACTAAGGCTTAAACCTTTAATACGTTGTGCTGCCCAATCTGCCGAAATTTCGTTACAAGGAATGCCCCACACTTTCTCAGTATAGGTTTTAAAGAAAATATTAAACAAACGTCTACCAAACTGATTTACCACCCAATCTTCAAAATTAGTGGGATTTTTAACAGGGCTAACTTTAGCTTGTAAATAGCTCAATACACACAAACCGCTTTCCCAAATACCTAATTTTTGCAATGCTTCCATTGCCACCAAAGGGTAAGAGAAAAACTTTTTATTGTAGTAAATACGGCTGCTTCTTGGACGCTCTAGCATTTCATCGCCTAAAATTTCTGTCCAAAAATCCTCTACTTCTTTGCTTTTACTAAAAAAACGATGCCCACCAATATCAAAACTGTAGCCTTTGTAAGTCTCTGTACGTGAAATACCGCCTACATAAGTTGGGTCTTTTTCAAATACTACCACACTTTCATTTGCTTTACCCAATAAATAAGCCGCCGTTAACCCGGCAGGCCCTGCGCCAATGATGGCTACTTTTTTCTGCATGTTTTGTTTTTTGTTTGTCTGAACCTTGATTTAGAAAGATTAAATAGATTAGATAGATTGTCACTTTACCTTGTAGTACCAATTTCTAAGCATCTTTTTTAATTTCTGCGAAATCTGTACTATCTGCGATACACCAATAAATCCTGCAAATCCATTTAATCTGTGTCATCAGTGTTCCTATCCTTCTCTCAAAAATGTGGGCAAAAATGCAAAATAAAACCCGTACTGCAATGCAGCTAACAATTTGCACAATAGCTTTGTTGCCTTTCTATTAATAATACAGCAACAGTTTATGCAATTACAATGGCAATGCCTTCACTTTAATAAACTTACCAATACACAGCTATATGCCTTGCTACGCCTACGCAGCGAGGTTTTTGTGGTAGAACAAAATTGTGTGTTTTTAGATATGGATAATAAAGACCAAAACTGCCATCACTTGCTTGGTTACGATGGTGAAAACTTAGTTAGTTCTGCAAGATTATTAGCCCCAAATACTGCTTATACGCAAATGAGCATTGGCCGTGTGGTTACTAGCCATGCTTACAGAGGCACAGGTGCAGACAAGGCTTTAATGCAAGAAGCTATTAAAGTGTGCTATCAATTATTTGGTAATGGCGATATTAAAATAGGCGCACAACTATACCTAAAGGCTTTTTACGAAAGCTTTGGCTTTGTACAAACAAGCGACATTTACGATGAAGATGGTATAGACCATATTGAAATGATTAAGAAAGCAGAATAGAGAATTTCACACAAAGGACGCTAAGAAAACCGAGCTATAAAAACTACCACAACTAATACTCATTTACTTTGCGAGAAACTTATAATAAAACCCATGGGCGTAACAATACATTTTGAAGGACAATTAAAGTCTAATGCAGATTATGACAAAGTGATGATGACGGCAAAAACCTTTGCTGAAGCCAATGCCATGACTTTCTCTTTTTTTGAAGCAACAGACAAACTATTACAGCGTGTAAAAGATGATGAAGATTGGGATTATGTAGGTGCTACAAGAGGTATTACTATTCAACCACATGAATTTTCAGACCCATTATTACTAGAATTTGACGAGAATAATTACTTGCAAGAATATTGTAAAACACAATTTGCAGATACGATTACACACGTTAAAATTGTACAACTGTTACAACAAATACAAGATTGCTTTATTGACTTACAAGTAACCGATGAAGGCGAATATTGGGAAACAGGTGACGAGGAATTATTAGCCCAACATTTTTATAATTGCTTTTTAGATATTGAAATAGCCATTAGAGAAAATCCTGAGTTAAACGGCCCTTACCGTGTAGAAGATGGACGAATTATAGATTTAATGTAAGTAAAGCCAGTTATGTTTTTACGACTTAGTTTGTCGCAATTGACTAAAAATTATAGGCAACTAGCTTTGCCTATAATTTTATATAAACAAACCCCATTCGTCTTCGTAATCATCTTTTTTAAAGGTAGCCACCCATTGCTTAAACAATTCTCTAAACACAATAACAGCTTCTTCAATTACTGCTTCATGCTGTTCATCTGCAATGCCTAACATCACAGCCACACTCACTTGATCCATCATTTCTTTACAATTATTTCTAATAATGCTGGCATTTTCCATTTTAATCACATAGCTATCTATGCGTGCTGCACTTAAAATCTTAGGTGCAATCAGCATAATGTTTTGGTAAATCAGTTGTTTAACAGTGGTACCATTCGTTAATTCATCCTCTTCTTCGGTACTTAAATTATCTGCATAAGCATATACCAAGTTGAACACTTCACGCCATTGTTGGTAAATTTTCTTAGCAATA
>JAAFHG010000088.1 GCA_013297585.1 Chitinophagales bacterium | reverse complement strand
ATTGGCAAATAAAAAATCCAATCTGCCCCTTGGTAGTTCTTCCGTACTTCGTAACCTGATGGTGAAAAGAAAGTGATTAAAAATTTGGCTTCAGGCTGTTGCAATTTCAATTGTTTAATTATTGGTAAGCCTTGTTCAAATTCACCTAAAGACGCACAATGCATCCAAACTACTTTGGCTTTGTTACCAGCAAAAGCCGCTTCTAATTCACTAAAAATAGATTGTCTACCTTTTACCCAAAGCTTTGCTTTTTCATTAGTAACGCTTAGTAACTTGGCTAACAAAGGGTAAATTGCGATAAATAAATGATATACGAATTTCAAAATTGTAGCGAATTAGTCATTACAAAATAACAGATAATATGGCGATAAATGCCTAATAAACTCACAACAGCCCTACAACATTTTCCCGTAGTTTTGCCGCCTTATAAATAGTGCATATGAAGCCAATTCAGATGGTAGATACTAAAACACAGTATCTTAAAATTAAAACAGAAGTAGATGCAGCCATTCACGAGGTGCTTGATAGTGCAGCGTACATTGGCGGCAAAGCTGTTGCAACATTTACCAGTTCACTAAATCAATACATAGGCAGTAAACATACTATCCCTTGTGCCAATGGTACAGATGCCTTACAAATTGCCATGATGGCTTTGGGTTTACAGCCAGGTGATGAAGTAATTACACCTTCATTTACCTACATTGCTACTACTGAGGTGGTGGCTTTATTAAAGCTTACACCAGTATTTGTAGAAGTTGATAAAGCAACTTTTTGCATAGATCCAGAATCTGTTCGCAAAGCCATTACGCCAAAAACCAAAGCCATCGTACCGGTCCATTTGTACGGTCATGCTGCGCCAATGGAAGCAATAATGGCTATTGCGAAAGAACACAACTTATTTGTAATTGAAGACAATGCGCAAGCTATTGGCTGCGATTATACTTTTAGCGATGGTACAGTGAAGAAAACAGGTAGCATTGGGCATATTGGTTGTACCTCATTTTACCCAAGCAAAAACTTAGGTGCTTTTGGTGATGGTGGTGCCATTTTTACCAATGATGATGATTTGGCTGCTAAAATGAAAATGATAGCCAATCATGGTCAAGTAGTGCGTTATTACCACGATGTAGTTGGTTGTAATTCAAGATTAGATGCTATTCAAGCGGCTATTTTAAATATTAAATTAGGCCAACTTGATAGCTATATTACTGCACGTAACGCTGCTGCTGATTTTTATACCAAAGCATTTGCAAATAATCCAAAAATTACCACTCCTTCTGTGGCATCTTATTCAAATCACGTGTTTCACCAATATACTTTGGTATTAAATGGTGTAAACCGTGATGGCTTAAATGCTTACTTGGCTGATAAGAAAATTCCTTCGATGATTTATTATCCTGTGCCAGGGCATAAGCAAAAAATGTTTGCATCTTTTGGTTTAGAAAACATGGATTTACCAATAACCGATTGGCTAACAGAACGTGTGATTTCTTTACCAATGCATACTGAATTGGAACTAGAACAATTGGAATTAATAACAGCAGAAGTACTGAATTACGTGAATGCGAATTAATCAATGCATATTTTTTAATACAAACAAACTTATGACCTTATGTTTCATAGGTTTATTTTTTGTTTTGATGGGCTCTTGTTCAGATAATTTCGAGCAATCATATAAAACATTTAGTGAGTTAAACTCATCTGGCACTAGATTAAAAAGTTGGTTTCCTGATGATTTATTAGCCAACGAATGCTATGATTTTAAAGAAATTCATAACTTAGAAAACAGCAACTCATTTGGAAAATTTTCATATAGAAATTCCACAAGAATGGATTCTGCATTATTCAATAAGAATAATTACCAAGAAATATCAATTGATAGTATGAATTTAGTTTTTACTAAAATTGTAAAACCTAAAAGACCTGATTGGTTTTTAAGTGATGAACAAATTATTGGCAAAAAAATTTATAGACACAACAAAATAACTTTAATTAAAGATGAAGGCAATAAAACAATCTATTTCATCTATATAACAATAATTTAGTTAGAAAAACTACACCAATCAATGCAACTATCAGCCTTACTACATAAACAAGAGAAAATAGCTGTCATCGGTTTAGGCTATGTGGGCTTGCCTGTAGCATTGGCTTTTGCTAAAAAACTATCCGTTATTGGTTTTGACACCAATGCTGATAGAATTGCATTATTACAGCAACATATTGACCCAAGTAAAGAAATTGCACCTGCTGGTTTTGAAGGTTGCGACATCATATTTACCAACTCGCTTGATGTACTACAACAGTCGAGTTTTTACATTGTAGCAGTACCTACACCGGTTACCAAAGACCATTTACCCGACTTAGGTTACCTACAAGCTGCGTCTACAACTATTGGTCACGTATTAAAAAAAGGTGATTATGTGGTATTTGAATCAACCGTTTACCCAGGCTGTACCGAAGAAGATTGTTTGCCAATAATTGAAAGTATTAGCGGCCTGAAAGTTGGTATTGATTTTAAGTTGGGCTACTCACCAGAACGCATTAACCCAGGTGATAAAACACGCAGTTTTGAAACCATTGTAAAAGTAGTGGCTGGCTGCGATGAAGAAGCATTAGAAACCATTGCAAACGTCTATGGCCTTGTGGTAAAGGCAGGTTTGCACAAAGCTACTAGCATTAAAGTAGCAGAAGCGGCGAAAATTATTGAAAATACACAACGTGATTTAAACATTGCTTTTGTGAATGAGTTGTCTATCATTTTTGATAAGATGAATATTAACACTTACGATGTGCTTGAAGCCGCTGCCACCAAATGGAATTTCTTAAAATTTCAACCAGGTTTAGTAGGTGGGCATTGCATTAGTGTAGATCCGCATTATTTAACTTATAAAGCAGAAAAACTTGGCTATAAACCACAGGTAATATCTGCAGGTAGATTGATAAATGACAGTATGAGTAATCATATTGCCAATAAGATTATTCAGCATATAATTTTACATGCTAGCCAGGTAAAAGCTGCCAAAGTGCTGATTATGGGTGCAACATTTAAAGAGAATGTGAGCGACATAAGAAACAGTAAAGTGTTTAAGATAATTGAGGATTTGAAAGATTTTCACCTAAGCGTTGATGTAACTGACGCTTATGCAGATAGCAAAGAACTAGAGCATGAATATGGTATTGCTTTAACAGAACAAATTGATAATGATTATGATGCTGTGATTGTGATAGTGCCGCATGAAAGTTACAAGACCTTAAACGATGCTTACTTTGCATCTATCACCAAATCTCACGCTATTATTGCCGATTTAAAAGGCATTTATAGAAATAAGATTACATCAAGATATTATTGGAGTTTGTAAACATTGTTCATTTGAAATTATTGATTTGACATTATTCACTATTGACTATTCACAATTCACTTTTAATATGAAGCCACTCATCATCATCACGGGAAAAAATGGACAACTTGGTTGGGAATTATTGCAATTAGCGCCACAATTTGCTGACCAATTCAACTTTGTTTTTTTAAATAGAGAAGAACTCGATTTAAGTAATCCAGCTTCAATACCAGATTTTTTTTCAAAATACCAACCACAATATTTTATTAGTTGTGGTGCATACACAGCAGTAGACAAAGCAGAGACAGAGAGAGAATTGTGCTATAACATTAATGCTGCAAGCGTAGGTGTTATTGCCAAAGAATGTGCTGCCATCAATTGCAAACTGATTACTATTTCTACCGATTATGTGTTTGATGGTAATGGCACTTCGCCTTATTTACCTAATCAAACCAAGCAACCGCTTAACTATTATGGCGAAACAAAAGCCATTGGTGAAGACCTTGCTTTTGCGAATAATCCTCAAACTATTGTGGTGAGAACCTCTTGGGTATATAGCGTACATGGTGCCAATTTTGTAAAAACCATGTTGCGTTTAATGAAGGAAAGAGAAAGCCTAAATGTAGTTGGTGATCAAATTGGTTCGCCTACTTACGCTGCTGATTTAGCCAATGCATTAATGACCATAGTTACCGAACTAGAAAAAGGCAACGAGCATTACGGTTACTATCACTATAGCAACGATGGTGTAATTTCGTGGTACGATTTTGCAGCAGCTATTAAAACAAATGCAGGCTTAAACTGTCATGTATCTGCAATACCTACTAGTGCCTACCCTACACCAGCCAAACGACCTGCGTATTCTGTATTAGACAAAACTTCCATTGTTGAAGATTTTGGTGTAGCAATGGTAGACTGGCAGGTAAGTTTGAAAAAGTGTATGGACTTACTTTTAGCAGGTAATTAAACATCAATTAAAATCAACAATGGCTATTAATACAATTGTTTATCAATCAATTATAGAAGAATTAAAAAGTAGTAATACCACTCTTGTAGCAGTAAGTAAAACCAAACCAATAAGCGATATTGAAGCATTATATAACTTGGGGCAACGTGATTTTGGCGAAAATTATGTACAAGAGTTTATTGATAAAGTACCTCAATTGCCTCAAGATATTAAATGGCATTTTATTGGCCATTTACAAACCAATAAGGTAAAATACATAGTACCACATGTACACCTCATTCATGGTGTAGATAGTTTAAAGTTATTAAAAGAGATAGACAAGCAAGCCGGTAAAAACGATTTGATAATCAATTGTTTACTACAAGTTTACATTGCCCAAGAAGAAAGTAAATTTGGCCTTGATGAAGCAGAAATTGAAGCGATAATTAATGAATTACCTAACTTAAATCATGTAAAAGTTGTAGGCTTAATGGGCATGGCAAGTTTTAGTGATGATGAAAATAAAGTCGCATCAGAATTTAAATATCTGCAAAGTATTTACACCAAGTATTCTAAACTAGAAACCCCAAACTGTCATCTTTCAACTCTTTCTATGGGCATGAGCGGTGATTATAAACTTGCTATAGCATCAGGCAGTAATATGGTACGCATTGGTAGTTTACTTTTTGGCGCAAGAGTGTAAGACTCTATAGCTTATTTGTGGCAAAACCAACAATCTGTTCGTTCGTTTTCGTATTGTTTAAAGACCGTGTTTACAGATGTGCCATGCAATAAAAAACCGTTAAACATTGTACGAACTAAATAGTTAAATGCGCCCATATCGCCTGTATAAAGCGACGTATTGTTTCGGTTGTATTGCTCATGAATAGATGCTAAATTTTCTAAAAATCGATTCATTACCAATACATTACCACCTATAATACCACAATTTAATAAGGTGCTATTTTTAAATTGAGCTTCATAATCTGCATAACCCTCTACTTTTTCTCGCAACGTTTGTGAATGATGGTACATCCATTCATTATCCAATATTTCTGGTTCATCACCACAAAAAAGCTTGTTATTATTTGAGGTAAAAAAAGTATCTATAAATGGATTTTTAAGCATTACTACATCAGTAGCATCTGTTACAAATAAGTGCGAAATTTTAGACGTATGTTGCTTTAAATATTCTCGGTATACAATATACCGATACACGTTTGGGCTAAATGTAACGTCATGTGTAACTTGAATAAAATGTAGTTGCGCATGTTGGTGTTTTAAGCAAGTTGCTTCGCTAAAATTATTGTGGAATATAATACCATTTACATTATGCTTTTGAAGCGAATTTGCCCAGTCGCTCACCAAAGAAAAATCATCGTTAGGTAGCGTGGTATCTCTATTTACATCGTAAATACCTGTGAAATGGCAAGTCGCAACCAGTGGTTCGCCAGCTTTAAATGGAAATGCTACCGCTTCGCTAAGCATGGTTTAGCACTTGCTTTGTTTTCAAAGTAGAGCAAATGCTATCTGCTCTATTGCGGTAATAGATATAGGTACCAAGCGCTACCTTTTTTGCTCTAAAAAATAATGAAGCTTGCTCAAAAAAATGTGCATCGGCTGCATACATGTCGGTGAATTTAAGCATATCAAACACTTCCTTTTTACCAAAAAGCGTTGCAAGCAATATACAATCATCTACATGCACCAATTTTTTATTATCGGCTCTGTCTGGTACATAATAATCTTCTTCATTATTTACAATAGTTGTAGTGGTTGAAGCAATTAAATCTGCATTATGCATTTGCTCTAAACAATTGCTTAAATGGTTGGGTTTATATTCATCATCTGAATCTAAAATGGCTATATATTTTCCATTACTATTTAAAATACCACGGTTAATAGACATAGATTGACCACAATTTCGATGGCGGATGTAGGCAATTCTATGCTCTCTTTCTTTCACATAATCTAATAATTGGTTGTACACATCGGTGCTGCTACCATCATCTACTATAATAATTTCAAAATCCTGAAAATCTTGGTTCATTACTGAGTCGATGGCTCTTGTCACCAAATCAATCGACGTGTTATACACTGTTATAATTACTGTTACAATTGTTCTATTAATCACACAATTTTTTTAGAATAAATAATTTAAACGAAATAATGGCGAATGTTTTATTCAACAATCATTTGTTTAGTCTTCCACTTGCCCACTTTAATATAAAAATATGCCGGCACTAGCATAATTATCCAATACAACCACTCGCTTGCCCAGCCATACATAATAGATAAATTCCATTTTTCTAACACGAAATACACATACAAGCAATAAAATATAATAGCAGCCATTTCTATTAATAAGTTTAATTGCGTTTTACCCATACCTACTAAAGCATTTAACCAAACCACCGATACACTCATAATTACCAATGCAGTAGATACGACACGCAGTACTGGTATTGCAGACTGAATAAAATCATTGCCTTGGCCATAAATAGATAAAAAAAGGGTTGGAAATACATTTAAAAATATACAAACAGTAGCTGCAAAACCAACCGATAAATGAATGATTTTATGCAATAGTTCTACCACTCTATGTTGCAAGCCCTGCCCTATTACGTTACTTACCATGGTGGTAGTGGTAGCTGCAAAAGCCCAAGTAAAGCACCCAAAAAAGCCAAATATATTACGCATAGTATTAGAAATAGCCAAATCTTTGCTTCCGTGATGCTCTATAAGAATGTAAAAAAATTCCCAACTAATAATACTAATTGCGAACTGTAATACCAATGGTAATGATTGCTTTAGAATTAATTTTGTATTTACATGGTTGTATATAAACCGCTTAAACAAATTCAGTTGCTTAATAATGTCATTATTTCGTACTACAAAAAATATACTTACCAAACCTGCTACTTCTGCAATGATAGATGCATAAGCAGCACCATTAAAACCCAATTGCGGCATACCAAACTTGCCATAAATAAAACCATAATCGAAAAAAACATTGGTAACTGCCTCTATAGCAGTACCTATTACTAAATATTTACTTTGATTAGTGCCTACAAGTACCGCATTTCTTAATTGGTACAAATACAAGAACGGCAACCCTAATACCCTAATGTTTAAAAAGTTAACAGCCATAGAAACATTGTTGGTATCCTTCATAGCCCAGCCCAAAATAATAGGCGCTATAAACCACGTTAGTAACATTCCAAACAAGCTCATTACAACAACAATAAATACACCTTGGGCAAATAAACTACCAATTTCATCTAACTTGCTTTCGCCAGCACGCCTAGCAATTAGAGATTGTAAGCCGCTATTAAACCCATTACCAATAACTGCTAATACCAAATAGTACACACCTGTAATACCGCCTAAAGCTAGGGCTTGCGTACCTAAACCACCCAAAAAAATATTATTGGTAATAAAGTTTATTTGCGGTACAACAATAGATGCAGAAATAGGCAAGGCAATTTTTAAAATTTGCCGATAACTAATATTTACCTGTAAATTTAAGGGTGCAGAATGTGCGCTCATAAGTGGCGGTAAAGCTAAGCTATACCTAAACTGTAATTGCTTTCGGTAAACTGTTATTTTTTTTTTATCATTGCACACAAACTCTTAGACGATATGGCAAAGAAAGTGGTAGGTTTATATGGTGACATCGCCTCTCAAAGCCCTTTTAATAGCGATCAACTATTTATTGAAGTAGGCTTACATCACGTTGCTTGTATTGTAAAAATGACTGCCAAAAGCGCTTTTAGTGCCATAGAAGTGTTTCATTTTAATAGTGATGAAGAAAGTTGGTACGATGTTTTTCAAGCCATTCGTGCTAAATCTCGTATATTAGATAGAGGTTTTATAGATACCAGAGTTTTTTATAATTTACCAGAAACAGTTATTGTGCCATTTAATAAATTTAGTGCCAATGCTGCCGAAAGTTACCTGCAATTAATGCATGGCGACACAAGCAATCATATAATAAAGTATGATGAAGTAAAAATAACACCATCGCTAGTAGTTGCCTACAAAATAAAACGTACCATAAGTGATACAGTAAATAGTAATTTAATGATGATTACTACACGTCATACATTTAGCTATTTAATTGAAGACGTATTATCGCCTAGTAGACCTTACAACCACACCCTACTAAAAGCACAATTTTACAACAAAGAAATGACCATTGCATTGGTACATAACGAAAAACTGTTACTTATACAAACCTACGAGCAAAATGCATCTGAAGACGCACTGTATTATATGTTAAATGTGCTACAGCAATACAACTTACCCACTGAAGAAACTACAGTAGAATTATCGGGAAACATTGAAGTAAAAACCCCTCTTTACGATAAAATAAAAAAGGTGTTCCCTAAAATTAGTTTTGAAAATTTAAACGAAGAATTTGTGTTTGCAGCAGACTTTGAAGATTATCCAAAGCATTACTTAACGCCTTATTTTAACTTGGTAAAATAATAGTAGTTGGTTTCACACAAAGAAAGAATACACTTTAAATTTATATAAAAAATTTGCAATACCACAAGCCTGACTAATCTTACAAAATCATGGTTCAGACAACAAATTCATAAATACTTGTAGCAGCTTTTTCAGACGCATTGCCACCTTTTGACAGAATATCTTTTAGTTGGGTATAATCTTGCTGTATTTGATGGTTACGCTTTTCGTTTAGTAGCAAATCTTTAAGTTCGGTAATTAAATTGTGTACATTCATCTCGTTTTGAATCAATTCCTTTACTACCAATTTATTCATTATCAAGTTTACCAAGCTTATATACTTAATATTTATCAATCGTTTGCCTATTTGGTAGCTAATATTACTGCCTTTATAGCACACCACTTCTGGCACACCAAACAAAGCTGTCTCTAATGTAGCTGTACCACTTGTAACCAAAGCAGCTGTAGCTTTTAATAATAGAGCGTAAGTTTTATTATTAGACGTAGTAACATTATTTATAACGCCTGCTTCTGCATAAAACGATTGATAAAATGCGGTATCTAAGCCTGGTGCTTCTGCAATTACAAATTGATAATTTGGAAAATGTTTTGCCACAGCAAGCATTATTGGTAACTTTTTGGCTATTTCTTGTTGTCTACTACCTGGTAATAATGCAATAATTGGCTGGTTGCTGGTTACTGGTTGCTGGTTGCTACTTGAATATAGACTCTTTTTACTTGTTTCATGTAACTTAAAACTACTAATCACTTCAACCAAAGGATGGCCTACATATTCAACATCCCATTGCCACACATCTTTAAAATATGTTTTTTCAAATGGCAAAATCACCAGCATTTTATCTATACATTGCTTCATTTTTTTTACCCTATTGGCTTTCCAAGCCCATACCTGTGGCGATATATAATATACAACTTTTATACCTTGTTGCTTACCCCACTCTGCAATACGCAGGTTAAAACCAGGATAATCTATTAGTACCAACACATCTGGCTTAAATGCAAGAATATCTTTTTTACAAAAACTTATATTTCTAAGAATAGTAGGCAAGTTTTTTGCAACCTCGGCGAAGCCCATAAAAGCAAGGTCACGATAATGCTTTACCAATGTAGCACCAGTTTGCTGCATTAAATCGCCACCCCAGCAACGCATATTACTATTCACATCAAGTAGTTGCAACTGCTTAATGAGGTTGCTACCATGTAAATCGCCGCTAGCTTCGCCAGAAATAAAATAATACTTCATAAAAACCTAGGAAAATAAATGAAAAATTAGAAGCACAAAGTACAACTTGAATTGGTTTTGTAACTATTTCAATTTTTACGAATTCTCATTCTTCTGTTTCGTGAATTTGTAAAGCTATATCGTAGAAAAATAGAAAAAACGATAAACAATAATAATTATCTTCACTTAACACGCTTTACCATTTTTCTGTAGAAGGCAATAACTAAGTTGTACACAAATCCTATCGTAAATCCTTTTTACATGAATTCTAACGATTTTGCACATCAACTATTTAAAGCATTACCAATACCAAGTGTATTATTAAAACTCGATGCACCAAGGTTTACTATTGCAAATGTAAATAAGGCATTATTGCAGGTAGCACAAGTGTTACATGAAGATGAATTAATAGGCAAAAGTATATTCGAGGCTTTTCCTGATACACAAAATAATGATAAGGCTAATGGCGTAAGTAAGTTAAGAGCATCGCTGGAAAAGGTAATTGCAACAGGCACTACACACGAAATACCCATTCAACGGTACGATATTGCAGTGCAAAATAGTAGTAAATTCGAAATACGCTATTGGCAAGTAAAAAATATACCCATTTTTAGTTCCAACAATCTTATTGAATATATTTTTCATACAACCGAAGATATTACAGAGCGGGTTTTATTAGAGCAAAAAGAACAAGAACTTGAAATAGTAACTGCCCAAAAGAAAATT
>JAAFHG010000492.1 GCA_013297585.1 Chitinophagales bacterium | reverse complement strand
AGGGCAACAAGCTACACAAGCTATGAAAGCAAATTCTCCTTTAATCGAAAAAGAAGTAACTGGTATCACACAAGCTTCTATTGCAGACCTGCACAAAGGTCCATGCAAGCCGCCTTATCTGTGTAATTTTGTATGGAATGTACAAGCGTTTGATATAACAGGAAAACCAATTGGTGAAAATGAAGGAATAAGTGAAAGTTGGAATTTTAAAATAAACGAAACCCAAAACCCACCACCGCCACAAGCCATGATGATGTCTGGCGCAAACGCTGAGTTTAAATTAGATAGTGCTGTTTGTTTACCAAAAGAAAATGGGTTGTTTAAATATCATATTTGGGGTCATTACAAAAATATGGCAACTAGCTCCAATAATATTTTAATAAATGACGTACTTAATTTTCCTGGTTGCCCAGGAAATCTTAACCCAGGATTGCAAACCAACCTTAGAAATAATATACGAATGAAAAGTGGTACATACAACGGGGCACTAACAATGAATGATATATTAGAAGCAAGTTCGGGTTCTATAAGTAATATTAATCCTTTACCTAATTCTATTTTTACACCTCCATCTTTAGCTCCAAATAGCACACACAATTTTCAATTTGATTATACAACAGCAACAAATAGCCCCGTACAATTTACCTATTATGGATTAGTAGATGATGCTCTAAAATTTCAATGTAATAGAAATGCTCGTAACGAAATTGATAGTTTAAAATATCCTAAATGCCCATGTAGCGCTTGTGATGAAGTAACCATTGATATTAGTATGCAGGGAAATATTACAAATAATAACAATGGAGGGTTAAGCTTTACAGCATTGGTGGCATCAACCCCAAAAAAAGTAAAAAGAATACGAACCGAGTTGGTTTTTTTTGATATGAAATCAGAAAATGAAAACTGTATTATCTGTAATAAAAACGATAATTATTTTGGTAATTTTATTAATGCCTCTACCACCAACAGCAATTTCACTAGTGCTATTCCTCAGCCCCACTCAGCCCTGCTTGATGCATTAGGTGATATTAATATTAGTGCTGGTGTACCTATCAATTTTACGGTTAGTATTCCGCCATTGGTAAGCTGCTGCAATGCCGATGTAAATTTTTGTATTCGTTATGTAATTACTTACGAAGATTGCACAGTATGTAATAAGCTTATTTGTTATAATTATAAAATAACTGGTTGTCAAAAATAACATTATTAATTACGCATAAACTTATTTAACATGAAACTTTATAAATATTTTTACCTATCACTCCTTATGTTGATGTGTTTTGGGAATAGTTTTTCACAAACTCAAACATTAGGAATTTATCAAACTACTACTGGTAACCCAAGCAATTTATGTAATGGTTGTTACACTATAACGGTTGCTTATTCTGTAAGCAATATCAATGCTACGGGTACACAAATAAAATGTACGGTGCCTAATAATATTTTCGATTTTTGTAGTACAGGTGGAGCATCAATTTCTACAGTAGGCACCACAACTACACTTACTTTTAATGAGGGTGTAAAAGCTACAGGTTCTTACTCTGTTTCTTATAGTATAAAATTTAAAACAGGGTTGGCTTGTGCAGGGCTTACGGGTGCATTAAATTCTACTGTGCAAACTACACAGACTATAACACCTGTAGCAAGTACTCCTACATCACTCACTTCTACGGGTACAGAGGCATGGACGATAGCAAAATATACTCAATATAATGGAAGTGGTTACTGGACGGGTAGTTATGGTACTGGTAATCCAAACGATTTTTATGTGTCTAATTGTAATAGTACTGTAGATGTTACTTATCTCATTAGAGTTGAAAACGGCAATGGTTGTATCAATTTATCTGGTGCAAGTATAACTGATAATTTACCAGCAAATGCAACTGTAGTTGATGTAAATAGCGGTGCAGTGCCATTTACATCAGGAGTAGGTACAGTAACTTTTAATATTGGTAACGGCTCAAACGTATTAGAGGTGGCTACTGGTTTATATGATTATTATGTGCATGTAACTTTTCCTGTATCTAACATAGGTCAAATAAAATGTAATACTGCCACATTAAAAGGAACCAATGTTTGTACAAGTGTATTAAAAACATTGGCATCAAATACTGCATGTATAAAATTGTTGGCACTTACACCGGGAAATTCATGTGGTAATTTTGGTTCTAATTATGATTTTGATGGAAATGGAATTAATGAATATTTTATTGGTTGTCCAGCATTTTTAAATATTGGGCTTGGCTTTAGTAATCAATGCAACCCTACAAGTGTAAACTATAATAATATTGGCTATAGTACTCCTATACCGGGGCAAATACATGTAGACTCTTTTGCATTGAATGCCATACCTGTGGGTAAAACTATTACTATGACAGTAAATACAACCTGTGGGCCGTATACTCAAACCTTTACTGGACCATTAGCAGCAAGTGTAATAAATTTTTATGCAGCCCCCTTTAGTATACCAGTTGCTTGTACCATTAGCAATTTTGCTATTACTTC
Source organism: Chitinophagales bacterium (assembly GCA_013297585.1). Classification (GTDB taxonomy): domain Bacteria; phylum Bacteroidota; class Bacteroidia; order Chitinophagales; family Chitinophagaceae; genus Parasediminibacterium. The sequence goes on along the minus strand of JAAFHG010000492.1, from coordinate 475 downwards.
TAACATGGGTATTAATGGCAATAATTCAATGTATTTTGGAAGCATGTTTTTTACTGTTTTGCCTACCAATTGGAGTACACTTGCCGCAGTAACAGTGGGCAGTACAGTTACACTAACTGGAGCACAATATACCACTAGCAACGGAAATTTTAGTTGCCCTCCCGCTTTTGTAATTAGCAATAAAATTGCAAAAATTGAATTGATAAAAACAATGTGTAATTATTCTAATTATCAATATTGTTTAAATGAAAATGATACTATAAATTATTCAATTGCAATAAGAAATTATGGTAACGCAAATTTTGCAAGTGGAAGTATAAAAGATGTATTGCCTGTGGGTCTTGAGTATATTCCTAACAGTTCAACATTTGGTATTTATAATTCTTTAACTTATTGTAATGCTACCAACCAAACTGGTACTGGTATTTCTGTAGCACATATTGAGAATTCAACTTCTACAAATTTGCAATGGAAT
>JAAFHG010000626.1 GCA_013297585.1 Chitinophagales bacterium | reverse complement strand
TCATTTTTTATAAACTACTTATCTTAATAACGTAATATCACCTGTTTTTGTTCTCTTAGTTCCATCGGCAAATTCAATAGCTAAAGTATATTGATACACATCTTGTGGTTGAATATTGCCATTGTATCTTCCATTCCAGCCTTGTTTTACTCCAGCAGATGTAAACATTAAATTACCCCAACGGTTGTAAATTTTCCAATCCATTTTTACAATTCCAAAACCCCTTACAAATATTTGATCATTAACACCATCTCCATTTGGACTAAAACTATTGGGTACATCAAATAAAGGAGAAACCTCTGTTATTATGGGCAAACAAAAAGTATCGGTGCAACTAAAAGAATTAACAGTTACCAAACAAGGATTAAATGTGTTTGTAAGCAAATAAGTATGCCTCACTACTTCGTTTATATTATTGGTAATTAAACTGTCTCCATCGCCAAAATACCACCTGTAATTTACTCCACCACTGCTAAGGTTAGTAAACACAGTTGTCGCATTTACTGTACTTGGATTTGGCGTGTAAACAAAATCGCTATTGGGTATTCCATTAACTGTAATTCTAAATTCTGTGCTATCTACTTGATTACACGAAGCTGGGTCAAAAGCGTACATTTTAATTGTGTAATTGCCAGGAACAGCGTAAGTGAAATTTGGAGTTACTCCATTAAAACTATTTCCTCTTCCATCGAGCCAAGTGTAAGTAACCCCACCCAAACTTGTATTGTTTATTACAGGTGTGTAAGGTATGCATCCAGCTGGAGGTGTTGTAAATCTTGCTTGTACATTATCAATTAATCTTATGGTTAAAGGAAAAGTATCAGGCTCGTTGCAATAGTTTGTATCGGTTAGCACTAGTTGTACATTATAAGTGCCAAAGCTAGGATAGGTATAGGTTATAGGAGCTGTACCCATTATTTGAGAATTGTTACGATCTCCAAAGAACAATCTAAAACTATTAGCTTTAAATGGTTTTGGTGGTGTAGATGCAGGAGCAATTGAAGTATTATCAAACCTAAAAGTTTTTGAAAAACAATCACCTATTTTAGTAGCAGTTAAACCCAATGTGGCATCATCGTTTCGAACCCTTAAATTTAAGAATGATGTATCTGCAATGTTACAAGTGTTGCTATCAATTGCCACTAATTGTACTTTATACAAGCCTACTGCATTAAAAGTATGATTGGCAAATGGAACTCTTGTTGTTGTATCTAAAGTACCATCACCAAAACTCCATATATATTTTTTTCCTAAGTTAAGCGTGTCTGCAAAGCTTACAGTAAGTGGCACACAGCCACTTGTATCTCTATTTACACCTCTTATTGAAGATCGTACACCAGCACCTACACCAGCTAAATTAAATGCAATTTTAACTGCTGCCAAGTTGCACTTGCCACCACTGCTATTAGTTGCAGCACCATTGTTTGCACTCCAAACACCTGGTGTTGTAGGAAAAATTGCATCTGCTGCACAATTGGCACAAAGGCTTTGATAAATTACCCCATCACTATTAAATCTACTAGTACCCCCATCAACATGCTCTCCCCCTTGACCTCCATTTTGACCAAAAAAACTTCCAAATAATTGCGATGTTGCATTACGTTCTAAAACAAAAAAGTAAAAATCAGAATTATCAGTAGTGGGTTTAATTGCATCTGGTGTAACCCTTAATCCATTTGTACCACTATTTAAATATCCTGTTGATGAATTAATAGTTCCTCCCCAACCACTTACATACACATTCTCACATCTATCAACCAAAAAAGCGGTAGGTGATAAATTAGGAGCTGGTGAATTAGTACCAAATACAGTTGAATAAATAAAGCCAGACAAATTGGGCTGCAATTTTGAAATAAATTGTTTGCCACCTGGTTGATTAAAAGTAGCATTTTGAATAGGCCAAGAACCTGTAGTTGTGCCCATTATATAAGGAAACCCAAATCTATCGAACTGAATGCCATAAATGTTTTCAACGCCACTTGTGCCAAAATAACTACTAGCTAATAAACTATTGCCATCGTTATTTAAAATAGCAACAAAACCATCGCAAACACCACCTTGAAAACTTGGTTGAAATACACCAGTTTTATTGCCAGGAAAATCGGCACTTGCTGTTCCGCCAGCAATATAAATATTTCCATTGGTTGGGTGAAAAGCTAAAACAAAACCAGCATCATCTCTACTACCACCCAAAAAAGTGCTTGTAATTATGGTGCTTAAATTATCGTTTGTTTTTATAAAAACGGCATCCTGTTTTCGCCCACTGTTGGCTGC
>JAAFHG010000309.1 GCA_013297585.1 Chitinophagales bacterium | reverse complement strand
CTAGTTTATTTGAAGGGTAAGTAGCCATATTATTGTTACCAGCAACGTTATAAGCAGTTTGTACTATACCACTATAGGCTTCTGCTTGCTTTGAAACATCCCTAATGTATTGTAATTTTTTACCCATGGGTGTATTGGTTGGTACTACATCTTGTCCCCCATTTGCATTATTAATAAAACTGTTGGGATCACTTATGGTATATCCCATAGGCGCAGTTGGCCCTAACAATGCTAATGAAGTGCCGCTTCCAAACTGTATCCCTAAAGGGTCTGTCATAGATGCCGACGGATAACCAGATGGGTAACCGGGATATTCACCATTTAAATATCTGCCCAACCAACCGTTGCCTACATATTCATCACTATCGCTAGCACTCATCCAAATATCTGTTGCCCTAAAATGCGAAAAATTAGGATTGGGATAACCAGCAGCTTGTATAATGCACACATCTCCTTGATCATACAAGTCTCTTATACCTGTTAATGATGGGTGCAAACCTGTAGTTAATGTACCTGTTAATGGCAATATTTTATTTTGAGGTATGGCAATATTGGTTCTAGCATTATAATAGTTATTGTATTGATCAATTGGTATTACCATATTTAAACCATCATTGCCACCACTCATTTGAACCACTACCAACACATGATCATTTGCTGTACCTGGTAACATGTATTTACTAAAAATACTGCTATCATCATGGGCTGTTACGGAAAAACCATTTAACATAGCTGGTAAGCCAACTGCAGTTACTGTTGTATTGCGAATAAATTTTCTTCTTTGCATGGGTAATAGTTGTGCAATTAAAAATTACATTAAATGATATTCTTCTAACTTACTTAAAAAATAAATGACTAGGTTTTTTAACCGGGTATTTACAACACTATAGTTGTTTAAATCAGCCGGATTGCTGATATAATCAATCCAGGCATCACTCCAATAATAATCACTGGTTTGGCCAGTTAATAGAATGTCAACTTTAATGTTATCTCTTAATGATTGACTCAGTGTTCTTGGTAAAAAGTACTTGTTTAAATCTTGAATCAATAAATTGGGGTCTTCAGGATTGGGCATTCTTTTGGCAATATCTACAGGTTCAATCAATAATTTGAATCCTGCTGAAGAATAGCCTGTGCCCGTTAGTTGAGCAATTAAATTTTGTCTTTTACCAAAAGTATCTGCATCAACCCAAATTCTATCAAATAATGGTGATTGGTAATAGGCAGCAAAGCCGGATACATTTGGTGGGTCACCTAAATCTTGATTTAGTGCTGGCAAAATACCGGCGCTAAAATACCCCACATGTTTGTACAACAAAGTTGGATTGCTTTTTGGTGGAAATTTTATTTTACATTCTCTTATTAATCCTACCACATAGTCCAACGGACTTTTAATCATAGCACCATTTTGTAATACATCAAAAAAGTGAGCGCTCTTAAATAATTGAGCTAATACAGGCTTTATTTCGTAATTGTTATTTTTAAATGTAGCTGCTAAGGGTGTTATGATGGTTAATTCTGTATCCGCTGTAATATCATCGTACACAAAAAATCGGTATAATTTTCTGCAGATATATTTTGATACTTCGTTGATATCAAAAATGATATTCAGTAAATCGTCTAATTCTGATTCAGCTTCAGCAAGTGGACGGTTGATTACCGCATTGTTGTAAAATGAAGAAAACTGTTTTGGATTGGTATCATGTTTAGTTGGCTTAAAATAACTTGTAACAGTTGGTTTGTCAACATCATACCCTGTAAGCACCCTTGCAGCTGCTTTCACGTCATCTTCAGTGTATAAGCTTTCAGGCCCTTTGCCTAATGTAAACAACTCTTGTAATTCCCTAGCATAATTTTCATCAGGAGCTGTTTTAGTATTTAAATAGCCATTTAAATATAACAACATAGCTGGATCGAGGGTAATGGCTTTGGTAAATGCTTTAAAATTACCCAAGCAATGTTGCCGTAAAGTTTGTAGGTATTTATAATTGATAGTTCCTATCCCAATAGTATCAAATTCAATGGCGAAATGTGAACTCCAAAACAAAATCATTTTTTCCTCAATACTTCTGGGTTGGTTAATTAAGTTAATAAACCACCATGCTTTTAATGATTGTCTTCTACTTGCATTTACTGATCCGGAGCTTGTGGGTGTATTTACCCAAGTTCTTCCAACAGGTACACTCCAATCTCCATCTGTACTGGGTGTAGTTGTTGTTACAGGGTTATAGGTTTTAATAGGTTCACCCAAGTTTGCAGATGTATTAACTGTATTGAGCAATATATCTACTGCTTGAGAAAAACTAAGTGTTTTAAAATAGTTTACTTCTTCAACAGGTGCGCCATAAGTTAATCGTTTCAGTAAATGAATTACTTCATTGTCTGTCCAGCTACCTGTGTACACATTTATACCACCTGTAAATGGATCATCTTCTTCTTGTAATGCAATGCTAGGCTTAATTTTAGTAGCCGCTTTAACACTACTTTTTTTTGCAAACATCGATTGTAAAAATTCGCTTCTGTCCATAAATTATGGTTAGTTGATAATATAATAATATGCTATTTGTTTTGTAATGCTTTTTTTAAAGCATCAATTTGTTGTTGTTGTTCATCAACAATGGCTTTTAATTCTTTTACAGATTGTATTAATGGTACTACCAACTCTGCATACCTTAGACCATACAATGTTTGCTCATTGCTAGGTAAATCTATACCACTAAAGTTAAAGTCAATTTTTTTAGCTGCTTCATTTACTTGTTGGGCCAATAAGCCTGTAAATCTTATGGATTCAAATGTATTGTTTTCTGTTTCTTTAGATGGTGACTTTTTACCCTGCAATTGCAATATTTTAGCAACATTATAATTGTAGGTTACTGGTTGTAATTGGGTTATAAAGTTTAAGCCCGGTACATCTTGCTTGATATTTGTTTTTATTCTTTCATCGCTAAAGGTTGTCCAGCCTACTTGGCCGCCAATGCTGTTTATACTGGTATTTCCAATTCTAACTTGGTTGCTTGCTGTAATTAAAGTTCCTTGGCCAATAGCGGTGGAGTTGCTTACTGAAGTGTTACCAACCATATCTGTATTGGCGCCAACGAATGTATTGTTATTTCCACCTGTTTGGCTGATTGCAGCTTGGTAGCCAATGATGGTATTATTGGTTGTATTTGATGCATTATTGGCTATTGCAGCATTGTGTCCAATAATGGTATTGTTACTAGCATTGGGGCTACTACTTAATGCATAATGCCCTAATACTACATTGTACGATCCGTTGGTTAAACTTGTACCAGCATTATATCCAATGGCAATATTTTCTAAACCCGATGAGGAAAGTTGGCCAAGTGAATTATTGCCTATAGCAATTTGGGTTGAAGTAGTGGTATTATTGGCTAAGGCTTGTGCACCAATGGCCAATAAATTATTTCCTATGGTATTATTAGTAGCGGCATTTAAGCCAATAGCAATATTTTCACTGGTTACATTATTTTTTAAAGCATTTGTACCTACTGCTATGTTACCGCTTGAAGTTACAGCTGTTTGCAATGCTCCTTTTCCAATGGCAGTATTGTTAAAACCTTGTACAATATTGCTCAATGCCGAATCGCCGATGGCAGTATTAGAAAAACCTGTAGTTAGCTTGGTTAAACTTTGGTATCCTATAGCTGTATTTCCTGTACCAGTAGATAAAGCTGATAATGACCTATTGCCAATTGCCGTATTCCTTTTTAAACTATCTGGCTCAATAATGCCAGAGGGTTGGTTATTGGTTCTAATTAACAAAGGTGATTTATCGTTGGTGCCAATATAATTGCTAGCTGTTGTACCCACATTTCCAGTTAATGACCATCCAATTAGCGAACTCACGGTTCTTCTTTTTACAATACCAGAGCTAGTTATAGCTAAAATGCTGTCAGTATTTGATGCTGATTGAACACCATCTAGCCTTATTGGATCAGCTACTGCTGTGATATGCAACCTATTGGTAGGTAAAGAATTACCGATGCCAATATTTTGGGCATACAGCTTGGATGAAAGAATTAAATAAATAAACAGTAGAAGTTTGCCCATAAGAGTCGTTTCCCTTGATAATCAAAAATGTCGCCAAAAATCATTGAAGCTACAAAATTTGTAGCATCCAAATATAATAAAGAGCGTTTATGTAGAAATACAATTGGGTGGACAATAGTAAAGCGAATAAGTTTAAATCAGCCTCTTAATTTATTATATATTGGCCAGACTTGTTAATCATAATTAGTGGCAATTGCTTTTTTTCTTCAAAGTAATCAAACACAGATTTTAGAGAAATGGCAAATTTTTGCAGGTTTTGATTGTCTTTTGTTACAAGTGCTAAGTAATCGAAAGATTTTTTATTGCTATACTTTACTGGAAATATATGTACTGGAATAAACTCTTGCCCGGCATCTCTGGCAAAATTGGCCAATAAATATAATTCTTCTATGGGCTTATTATCAATTGCAATGCAGCCAGTGCTTACACATTTTCCATGAATATAAATTTCGCTTCCAGGACGAAGCGAATCACTTAAAATTTTATCAGAAGCATTGGGATAATTTAAGCCTAGTGCCAAATGAAAATTACTATTAGGGTTAAATTCATTGATATAATAAAAACCTTCTGGCATTTGATAGTCACCTTCCATACGCTTTGGACCTAAAGTGCCGCTTTGCATACAAACCTTGTAGGTTTTAAATAGTTTAAAATTTTGCTCAGTTTCACTTTTTACCCAAACTTCTAATTGCCTATCAAGTTTAAAACTACGTACATATAAATTTGTTGGAGGCCAAGCCAATTTCTTTTCTGCAAATTGTTTTTTTAAGGTATCCTCTA
>JAAFHG010000208.1 GCA_013297585.1 Chitinophagales bacterium | reverse complement strand
TCGCTTTTACTTTCGTTGGATTTACTATTAATGGCACTTTAATATCATCCTCATGCTCTGGTGTAGGATGTAGAAATTTTTCTTTAATGTCTCTGCCTAGCTGTGTATGTTCTTTTACCAAAATTGCACGTTCTTGATAGTAAGCCGAAAACGCTGTTTGATAATCATCCATATGCATTAACCAAGTAGTAAGCACCTTCGCATCTATCAACGCATTGGTAGTGCCAGCACTTGTAAATGGCACAGCCAAATGCGCTGCATCACCTATCAGCACTACATTATCTTTATGAAAACTTGGTAGCAAATCAAAGTCGGTAGCGTTCCAAATGTAACTTGTAGCAAAATCGTTACACTTAATAATTTCATGCACCACTTCTGGAAAATCTTTCAGTATTTCTAGGCAAAAAGCACGCATCGCTTCGTGGCTAGTACAAGTTAAAGGCAACAGCGTAACATCAAATTGGATAAACCAAACTAGTTCTTGTGATGAAGTGGGAATAAAGCCAAAAGACAAGCCTTTATCTTTACTTAAGTACTTATTAAATGTATTGCCAAGTGTTTGTACTAATTCAGGATGTTGCAATACACCTACTATTTCTTTTACAACTACGGGTGTAAAATTTGTTTTGCCAAAAAGATGTTGTCTTACGGCAGAATAAGCACCATCAGCACCAATAAAAATATCACCAATTTCTTCTTCACCATTTGCAAATACAGCTGCAACTGCTTTATTGTTGTCGTATTTAAAGTGAGAAAAAATACGCCCAGTTCTGATATTTTCTTTAGGAAAAAGCTGGTACAAAAAATCAATAATATCGCTGCGTTTAATGCATTGCCAAGGTTCTAATTTCAAATATTTTACCTCAGTGTTATCTGGTCGTTTTAAGTTAAACGTATCTATTAATCTACCCGGTAGTTCAGTTACTTTATTACCTTTTGCCAATGTTTCTAATATTGATAAACCTTCAGCGTGCATTAAAAAAGCATTACCTCTTGCAGGTATCTGTTCATCACGTTCGCATACTACTACATTAACACCATGGTTATACAACTGAATACCCATAGACATGCCAGCGATACCGCCACCAATAACTACAATTTTCATGTGTCAATTTTTTAGTTTTTCAATAGTTACATTGTATAGATCTAATCAAATTATTATAGCAGGTTAAAAACCTAACTTGATAACATGACGGCTATCTTATGCTGATTTGGATATTGTGTTGCTTATACGTTCTATTGCTTCGGTTACAATCTCTTCAGATGTGGCAAAGCTTAGCCTTATATGGCCTTCTGCACCAGCACCAAACCATTTAGGTAGGCCAGGCACAACTGCCACTTTTGCTTTGCTTAACAATAGTTCGTGCATGGCACTACTGCTTAAGCCCGTTTTTTCAATATTAGCAAAAGCCAAATAACAGCCTTGTGGCATAAAACAGCTAAAACCTTCAATAGCGTTTAACCCATTTACACAAATATTACGCACCTTTTGTAAATGCATAATAAAGGCTGAAAGCCAATAACCACAATCGTTTAAGGCTGTAGCTGCTGCCACTTGACCAAACACATTACTACCATGAATAGTAGATTGATGATTAGATGCTTGCATTAATAATTGGTAACGCTCTTCACTAAAAGCGATAACAGCACCAATGCGCAAACCTGCTAAAGCATATGACTTACTAAAGCCGGTAACAATAACGGTTTGCCTTCTTATGGCTTCATCAAGCGCTGCAATGCTTATATATTGATGTGGGGTAAAAACAATGTCGCTCCATATCTCATCTGATAAAATAATTAAACCGTGCTTTACCGCTATTGCACCAATTATTTCTAGCTCTTGTTTTGTAAATACCTTTCCTGTTGGGTTTAAAGGATTACATAAGCACAGCATTTTGGTGTTTGGAGTAATTAATTGTTCTAACGCATCATAATCAAAATCTGTTTCTGGATTTAATGGTACGCTGAATGATACCGCTTTGGCACCACAGGTTTCTATGGAATACTTAAATAAAAAATCTACAGGATCGAAAATAATGGCCTCATCACCAGCAGCTAAAAACGCTTTGCATACATTGTAAATACCAAATGCAGCAGTATCTACAGGATATAAATAAGCCGCTTGTGCAGGCACTTGTCTGTATTCGTTTTGCCAATTGGCCATGGCTTCTTTAAAAAAAGAATAACCTTCAGCAGGTGCATACGAAAAATATCTGCTTGACGCATACTTGGCAATTGCTTCAGCTATTTCAGGTGCGCAAGGAAAGTCGGGGTCAGCAGCGGTTAATGGAATAACATCATTGGGGACACTTGCCCAACGTAAATTAAAGGCTCGCTCACGCAAGATATCAAATTTAATAGCGGATTGGTAAAACATGGATGTATCTTAGAATGGCAATTTAAAGAGGATTTTAGTGTATAAAACAACTATTAAAACCTAAACGAATTACTACAAAACAAACAAGGCATCACTTTTTCAAGCAATGCCTTGTTATTAAAATTACAACGGGTATTTAAACCACTTATTTCGCCACTACTACTTTTTGTAAATATTGCTCACCAGCTACTATTGCTTTTACTAAGTATGTACCATTATTTAATGTATTGGTACTAATTTTTATCAATCCATTATTCGCAGTAAATACTTTATTAATTAATGTTTTACCAATTAAATCTGTTATTACCACTTGTACAGTTGCGTTGCTATTTGAGTTGAATTGCAATTGAATAACATCGCTTGTAGGATTTGGATACACACTAAATTTTACGTTCAATGGTATATGCAAGCTAAATACATCGCTGTAAGTAAATGAACCGTCTTTATCTACTTTCTTTAAGCGATAATATACACGGCTACCTTTGTTAGTATTGGCATCATCACTATAGGTATAGGCTTTACTACCTGTTGCAGATACAGAGCCAATAGCGGTAAAATAAGTACCATTGTTGCTACGTTCTACAACGTATTCTTTAAAGTTAATTTCGTTTTCAACTTCCCAATTTAATACCACCTTATCAGCTTGTAATTTACCCGTAAAATATACCACATCAACTGGTAATAATGTTAGTCCAGGGCAAGTATTGTTCCAAACTTGTGTTACGTATTCAGGATGATCGATGTATGGGTTTCTATTGCCTTGAAACGTATAGCCAGCGTTGTTTCTAGCAATTTCTTTGGCACTTACAGGATCTAAACTGTGCCATCTTATCATTAGTTTTAAGTAAGCAATATCTACACTTGGAAAAGTTGTTGGTTCAAATGCTTGTAAAGCTTCAGTATTAGTAGCATAGGTAGCCATATTATCCTCGTACCTTGTAACAAAATATAAAAAAGCTCTTGCCACATCACCTTTAAAAGAATCTAAAGGTTCAAATACCGTACCTATAAGGCCGGCAAAAGAAGAAGTTCCTAGTTTGCTACCGTTAAGACTAGTGTAAGACGCTGTTGCAACTTCACCATAAATAAAGTTCGATCTTTTGCCATTTACATAGCCATCTGTAGGAAAAATATGGTGATAATCTGTTGTTGGCCCCGGTACAGAAGTATTACCATCAAACCAACTTTGCGGTACACTGTGCTCTCTATTGTAACAATCGTTCTCGCTATTATAATTACCACATTCATTGGTACCTGGCGTAAACTGGTAAGGGTCTGTACCACCTGGTATTGCTGAATAAATATCGTAAATCACGTTGGTAGAACCAGTACCGATGGTACGTGGTTTTATATCAGATATTTGATACTGGGTATATAAATTAGCGTAGGTTTTTGGTGTATTGCCAGTAGTAATAATAGTTTTTAAAGCCGTTTTCAAAGCTGCACAGTTTTTACCACTCGTATTAGTGTAATAGCCAGTTGGTATTTGGGCAAATGTTGTTGTGCAAACTAACAGTGTAATAAAAAGTAAAAAGTATTGTTTCATGAAATAATTTTATAAAACGACTAGAAACGCACAAAATAGCCACTTTTACTGCAAAAAATGCAATTACCGCCAGCTTTAATGCAGAATTAATATTATAATGGACATTTTTCGTGATAATCAATTAACTCTATAGGGCTGTGTGCTATTTCTATACCTTGGTAATGCGTTAAAATTTCGTCCAATACAGCTATCACTTCTTCTTTAAGCATTAAGGTTACTAGCTTGGCTCTAAAGTCTTTAATGTTTGGTAAGCCACGTAAATAATTGGCATAATGCCTACGCATTTCAAAAATGCCCACTTTAGGGCCTTTCCATTCTACGCTTTTGATTAAATGTTTTTTACACACTTCTACACGTTCTTCTAATGTAGGGCCAGCCATTATTTCACCCGTTTGTACATAGTGTTTTATCTCTCTAAAAATCCAAGGATAGCCAATTGCAGCTCTACCAATCATAATGCCATCAACACCATATCTGTTTTTGTATTCAACTGCTTTCTGTGGACTATCAATATCGCCATTACCAAAAATTGGTATGTTGATACGAGGATTGTTTTTTACTTTTCCTATCAGCGTCCAGTCGGCCTCACCTTTATACATTTGGCTACGTGTACGACCATGAATTGCCAATGCTTTAATACCGCAATCTTGCAATCTTTCAGCAACTTCTTCTATGTTTTTACTATCATCATCCCATCCTAAACGCGTTTTTACAGTTACTGGTAAAGACGTAGATTTTACTACCGCAGTGGTTAAGCGCACCATTAAATCAATATCTTTTAACACGCCAGCACCAGCACCACGGCAAGCTACTTTTTTTACAGGGCAGCCAAAATTGATGTCTAGCAAATCAGGATTGGTAACATCTACAATCTTTGCTGCAAGCGCTAAGCTATCTTCATCACCACCAAATATTTGAATACCAACTGGTCTTTCATAATCGAAAATATCTAGCTTTTGACGGCTTTTTATGGCATCACGAATTAGCCCTTCGCTGCTGATAAATTCTGTGTACATCAAATCTGCACCATTATCCTTACATACGGCACGAAATGGCGGGTCGCTTACGTCTTCCATTGGCGCTAGCAATAATGGAAAATCGGGTAATTCTATTTTATCTATTAATACCATAATTAAATTTTTTAAGAACCAAGGAACAAGAATCAAGTTACAAGAGTCGACTACACCAGTATATATTATCCATTAAAGGCATTACCGCTGTAAAGTGTAACCTAAAATATATTCTTGAAACTTGCTGCTTGTTGCTTGAAACTTGTACCTGTATCTTTGATTATAAACTACAAATTTACAAGCTTATTTTTTATGGACGTAAATGACGCACAATTGCCACAAGAGGAACAAACCCCAATTACCACTTTTCAAGATTATATACCAAAGCAACAACACCCTATAAAACAACCAATCAGCTATTTTGGTCAACTAGCTATACTTATTGGGCTTACTGGTGGTGGTTTAGTAATAGCTGGTATTGTATCAGTAATTATTTTGTTGGTAATGAAGGGCGGTGGTAGTCTTTCTTCTTTTTCTGAGGCAGAATTATTAAAACCTGAAAATGCCGATGTAAATAAGATAATACAGCTAGTAAGTACTTTGTTTTTGTTTTTTACACCTGCCTTTTTCTTTGCTTTAATTGTAAATGGCAAACCCTTTAACTATTTGGGTTTTAATAAAAAAGTGTCGCCAAAGCAGTTAGGTCTTGTAATATTGGTAGCCTGTACAGGGTTGTTTTTAAGTGGTGCATTGGGCGAAATCAATCAGTTAATACCAATAACTAAAGGTGCTAGAACTTATTTTCAAACACTAGAAGATAAATATATAGACCAGATGTTGTCGATGATGCAATTAAAATCGTTTGCTGATTATATTGTTGGTTTAATAATTATTGCACTTGCGCCTGCTTTTTTAGAAGAGCTATTTTTTAGGGGTGCTTTGCAAAATTTACTTACCAAATGGACTAAAAAGCCATGGCTAGCAATCGCTATTACAAGTATTGTATTCAGTGCTATACACTTTAGTTATTTTGGCTTTTTGCCAAGGGCTATGTTGGGTGCAGTTTTAGGCCTACTGTTCTATTACGGTAAAAATATTTGGCCAAGTATTCTTGCACACTTTTTAAATAATGCAATTGCTGTATCACAAATATATTATTTTTCTTTATCCGGCAAAGTTGATAAAAAAGTATTGCAAGATTTAGAGAAATCGTCACTAGCAGGTTGGCAAATAGCCCTTTTAGGTATAGTAAGTGCAACAGCCATGATTGTATGGCTGTACTACTTTAAAAAAGAAAGCAACAAAACCCTAGCACAACACAACCTAGAAACAGCGTAGCCACATGCAGCCATGGTATTTATTGTACAAAACACGCAGTTTCGCCGAGGCGAATATTATTCAAGGTATGCTGGCAGAAAATCAAATTCCTGTGCAGCTACTAAACAAGCAAGATAGCAGCTACCTAAACTTTGGCGATATAGAAATATTAGTACCAATGGGGCTTAAAGATGTAGCACAAAGCCTGCTAGATAAAGCGCTTTTAAATTAGTTGCTGGTTTCTAGCTACAAGTTACTGGTTATTCTAGCATAGATTTTTCTCCTATTTCAAATACCAAACTATAAACTTCAAATTATAAATTCAGTTATGGCTTTCAATATTCAAACCTTTAAAACACGTGCTTTAACAGCCATCATATTTGTAGCAGTAATGCTTGCTGGCTTGTTGTATAATCATTGGAGTTTTTTAGCGTTGTT
>JAAFHG010000224.1 GCA_013297585.1 Chitinophagales bacterium | reverse complement strand
CATACAATTCAATCTCTGTCCATTCATTACAGCCGCATAATACGGCACATATTGAAAGTCCGATGATATCTGTTAAAGAATGTAGTTTACTGCGTTCTATCCGTGGGTCTGTCAAACTCGAAAAAAAGATAGCATAGACGTTTTCTATCTAAAACGATCTTTTAGGATTAACAAGTATTGAAAAAATAAATTTAGATGCGTTTGCCCTGGCCTATGTGGTTCATTACTATAAATCTGGTACAGCATCTTTATGTCGCCATAAATGCAAGCAAGCATAGGTTCTATATGGTTGCCATTTAGCAGAAATTTTTAGCAGTTTTTCTCGTAAAGCCTTCTTATCTGTTACATCTAGCTTGTACAGTTTTACCATCATTTGCTGAATCACCAAATCATCTATGGCAAATACATCTTCGCGGCCTAGGCTAAACATGAGTAGCATTTCAACTGTCCATTTGCCCATACCTTTTATTTGCGTCAGTAATTCAATTATTTCTTCATTAGGCATAGCCAATAATTTCTTATCGGTAATCTTATTCTCAATACAAAACCTGGCAACATTTTGAATGTAGCTCACTTTATTATTACTTAAACCAATGCCTCGTAACTGCTCAAAAGGTGTATCTAACACTTGCTGTGGCTTGGGTTCTTTACAATTGTACAATTCTAAAAAACGACGAAAAATAACTGCCGCCACTTTGGTACTTAATTGTTGACTCATAATGCTAGCCATTAAGCGCAGAGGAATGTTTTTTCGCAACTGTAATTCGTGCACAGTGGTACCAAGTGTTACAGCTAGTTTTTTGTCTTTTTGTAAATGCGCAACATAATCCATGCTCAAGAGTTTCACACAAAGTACACCAAGGATACAAAGCAAACAAAGACGTGAAAAATAAACTTTGTGTTCGTAGTATCCTTTGTTCCTTTGTGTGAAACCAATTCTTTGTTTACTTCGTGTGAAATGACAAAACGGGCTATTCAAATAACAAACGATGGTAGTACAACTATTTTATTGCCAGAAAAAGGTATTACCTACCACAATACTAGCGGTGCTATTGGCGAAAGCATGCATGTGTTTATAGATGCAGGTTTGCGCTATGTGCATACTTCACAAAATACAACACCAATTCACATTTTCGAGATGGGTTTTGGTACAGGTTTAAACGCTTTGCTCAGTTGGCAGTTTGCGCTTCAAAATCAAATTTCTATCAATTATACAGCTTTAGAACTTTACCCAATTTTACCAGAAGAAACTACACAGTTAAACTTTGGTAAGCAATTGCAGATGACAAAAGAATTACAGCAATTACATAGCTGTGAGTGGGAAAAAGCTGTTGTGCTTGACAAATATTTTACACTTATCAAATTACAACAATCGTTGTTAGAACTAACCACCAATCAGCAGTTTCATATTATATATTTTGATGCATTTGCCCCAAATGACCAACCTGAGCTTTGGACTAAAGCGATATTTGAAAAAATGTACCAAATGCTTGCGCCAAATGGCGTTTTAGTAACTTATTGTAGTAAAGGTGAAGTAAAGAGAACACTTAAAACAGTTGGGTTTACGGTTGAACGATTGCCTGGATTTGCTAATAAATGGCATATGCTAAGGGCAAGCAAATAGTGAGTGGTAAGTTGTGAAAGGTGAGAAGCGAGAAGTTAAAAGTGAATAGTCGATAGTGAATGGTGAGTTGTGAATTTGGCGGCAAAAAGTGGGTGTTGAAAAGGGTTACAAAAAGCCGCAGTGTGCGACGCAACAGGTGCTAAATAGTAGTACAAAAGTTTGTCCCCAAAAAATAAAAACATGGGCTTAAAAATGTGGAAAATGAGGCATAGCGAAATGGCCTAAAAGCCTTTAAATACCTTATCTTCACGCCCTTTCTTAAAAACAGCATAGAACAAAAAATATGAGCGAAGAATTGAATCCTCAACAAGGCAGTTACGGTGCCGATAGTATACAGGTTTTAGAAGGTTTAGAGGCGGTGAGAAAAAGGCCAGCCATGTACATTGGCGACATTGGCGTGAAGGGCTTGCACCACTTGGTGTATGAGGTGGTAGATAACTCGATAGATGAAGCTTTGGCTGGCTACTGTAAAAATATTTTTGTAACCATTCATGAAGATAATAGCATTACGGTAAAAGATGATGGTCGAGGTATTCCTACAGCGATGCATACGAAAGAAAAACGTAGTGCACTTGAGGTAGTAATGACGGTGTTGCACGCTGGTGGCAAGTTTGACAAAGGCAGTTATAAGGTGAGTGGTGGTTTGCATGGTGTGGGTGTAAGTTGTGTAAATGCATTGAGTAGCACATTGCACGTAACGGTAGAACGTGATGGTAAAATGTACGAGCAAGAATACCATTGTGGTATACCTGCATATCCTGTGCGTGAAATTGGCACAAGCGATAGAACAGGTACTACTGTTCACTTTTGGCCAGATTTAACCATTATGCAAGAAGGTGTATTTAAAAAAGAAATACTAGAAGGTCGCTTGCGTGAATTGGGGTATTTGAACAAAAAAATCAGTATTACTTTAACTGATTTAAGAGAGAAAAATGATGATGGTACTGACTATAGTGTAAATTTTTATAGCGAAGGTGGTATTGTAGAGTTTGTAGAAATGCTAGATAAAACTGCTAACAGACAACCATTATTATCTAAAACATTAAATGTTGAAGGTTACGATGAAGGCAGTAATGTAACTGTTGATGTTGCATTAACCTATAACAACGATTTTAAAGAAAACATTTACAGTTACGTAAATAATATTAACACCATTGAAGGTGGTACACACGTTACAGGTTTTAGACGTGCTTTAACTCGTGTATTTAAAAGTTATGGCGATAAAGAAGGTTTATTTGAAAAAGCCAAAGTAGAAATTGAAGGTGATGACTTTAGAGAAGGTTTAAGTGCTATTATTTCGGTAAAAGTACCAGAACCACAATTTGAAGGACAAACCAAAACTAAGCTTGGTAATAGTGAAGTAAGTGGTGTGGTTGATAGTACTGTAAGCCGTGTATTACAAGCCTTTTTAGAAGAAAATCCACGTGAGGCTAAGAATATCATTAGCAAAGTTGTTTTAGCCGCACAGGCGAGAATGGCAGCTAAAAAGGCTCGTGACTTGGTACAACGTAAAACGGTATTAAGTGGTGGTGGTTTGCCTGGTAAACTAGCCGATTGTAGTGAACGTAACCCTGAAAGATGTGAGCTTTACTTAGTAGAAGGAGATTCGGCTGGTGGAACTGCTAAACAAGGTAGAGATAGAAGCTACCAAGCCATATTGCCGCTACGTGGTAAAATATTGAACGTAGAAAAAGCAATGGAGCATAAAATTTATGAGAGTGAGGAAATTAGAAACATTTTCACTGCTATGGGCGTAACCATTGGTACACCTGAAGATCCAAAAGCTTTAAATACTACCAAACTACGTTATCACAAACTCATCATTATGACCGATGCTGACGTGGATGGTAGCCACATTGCAACATTGATTTTGACCTTTATTTTCCGTTACATGAAGGCTTTGGTAGAACAAGGTAATGTGTACGTAGCGCAACCACCTTTATACTTGGTTAAAAAAGGGAAAGAGCAAGAATATGCTTATAGTGAAGAACAACGCAAGGCTTTGGTAGAAAAACTTGGTCATGGTAATGATAGTGCTGTTGGTATTCAACGATACAAAGGTTTGGGTGAGATGAATGCAAGCCAACTTTGGGAAACAACGATGGATCCTGCACGTAGAACCTTGAAACGTGTAAGCATTGAAAGCGCTGCCGAAGCTGACCGTGTATTTAGTATGCTAATGGGTGATGAAGTGGCACCACGTAGACACTTCATTGAGACACATGCTAAGTATGCTAAGATTGATGTTTAGAATTTTAAAAATAATAAAAAAAGCTATTCCCTAAAAAGAGTAGCTTTTTTTGTTTTATAGCCTAACGCAATTATTACACAGATAGTGTTACCTGTTAGCTTAGGAAAATACTACAAATGCGTTATTGCTAGCTGCTTCATCTTTTTACAGTTTTACAACGGGTATTAAAACCTAAAGTAAAACAACAGTTATGAAGTATTTAAAAAGTGGCTTTCTCGTTCTTTTGTGTTTAGTAACTTATGTAACAATAGCACAACCTACCATTACATCTTTTACACCAAGTGCTGCAAAACCTGGTGATGTAGTAACTATTACAGGTACAAATTTTAATACAAGTGCGGCAAGTAATATTGTTTTTTTTGGTGCAACACGAGCAACTATAACTACAGCCTCTTCTACAGGTATAGTAGTTACTGTACCGGTTGGTGCTACTTATGGCCCAATAACTGTTTTAAACACCGCTACTAGTTTAATAGCGTATAGTACACAACATTTCAACCCAATATATAGCCCTGCAAAAACAGGAATTACTAGTGCCGATTTTGCTGCTAAACAAGATGTTACAACTAGTGCTGCGCCGCGGTGGGTTGCCGTTGGCGATATTGATGGTGATGGTAAAACAGATATTGTGGTGGCTTATCAAGCATCTAATACCATCTCTGTATTTCGTAACACGTCAACTGTTAATACTGTAAGTTTTGCAGCAGGCGTAGATTTTGCAACAGGTGCGTCGCCTGCATTTGTTGCTGTTGGCGATATAAATAGTGATGGCAAGTTAGATATTGCGGTAGCCAATGCAAATGATGCAAGTATATCTGTATTGCGCAATGCCTCAACAAGTAGCAATATAAATTTTGCTGCTAAAGTAGATGTTGCAGTTGGAACAGCACCACGCTTTATAGCTTTTGGCGATATTGATAATGATGGTAAAATAGACCTTGCTGTCGCAAATTCAAGCTCAAGTTCTGTTTCTATTTTACGTAATACTTCTTCTGTAAACACTATTAGCATGGCTACGAAGGTGGATTTTACAACACCTTCATTTCCTGTTTCGGTTGCTACTGGCGATTTAGATAATGACGGTAAAATAGATATGGTTACAGCTAACCAATTTGGTGAGAATATTTCTGTTTTTAAAAATACATCTATAAATGGTACTATAAGTTTTAATACCAACATTGATTATTCCTCAAGCACAGGGCCTATTGGAGTTACAATTGCCGATTTAAATGGTGACAATAAGAATGATATTGCAGTTGCTGTTTTAAACTCTAACATGGTGTCAGTTTTTAGAAACACATCGGCAAGTAACACGATAAGTTTTGCAAATAGGGTAAATTTTACAACAGGCACTAGCCCTGCATCAATATCTATTGCCGATTTTGATGGCGACGGTAAGCTAGATATTGTTACTGGCAATTCTGGCAGTACTGCAAACTCTGCTTCGGTACTTCGTAATACCTCTACTACAAGTACTATGAATTTTGCAACAAAAGTAGATTTTACAGTAGGTACTTCGCCCACAGCTATTGCCGCTGCTGATATTAATGGTGATAGTAGGCAAGATTTTGTAACAGCAAATGGTAGTACGAGTTCTAGAACGTTTTCGGTTTTTAAAAATGTATTTATTCCTAGTAATAATGCCAACTTAAGCAGTTTAGTTATCAATTCAGGCACGCTTTCGCCTGCGTTTAATGCTTCAACTACTGAATACACGGTTAGTGTACCTAATAGTGTTACTACTTTCTCTCTTACGCCAACTTTAAGTAACACCACTGCTACCATGCGTATTAATTTCAATTTGGGTAGTTTTACAACCATTACTAGTGGTACTACAACACAAGATTATATATTAAGAACAGGAAGCAATAGCATTGAAATAAGAGTAACTGCCGAAGATGGTACTACTGTAAAAGTGTATACCATTGTAGTAACAAGAGCCACAAGTAACGATGCTAATTTATCTAACTTAACCATTAATACTGGTTCGCTTTCGCCTGTCTTTTCGCCAAATACAACAGCATATGCTGTAAACGTTCTGAGTTCTGTAGGAGTAGTCACTTTTACAGCCACAGCAAGTGAGTTAAATGCCAGTTTAAGAATTAGAATTAATGGCAATCCTTATATTTTTACCAATAATGGTTCGCCCTCTGGAGGAATGGTGCTTAATGTAGGCACCAATACTGTAGACATACAAGTTACGGCACAGGATGGTACTACTTTAAAAACATATACCGTAACAGTAAATAGACCTACAAATATTGCAGATCTTTCAGCATTAACAATCAGTTCAGGCACACTGTCGCCCACTTTTGTAGGTGGCATTACAGATTATACAGCAAGTGTTACAAACCTTGTAACTGGCATAACGGTGCGGCCAAGTATTGCTGTTACAAATGCGATGGTACGAGTTAATGTAAATGGTGGGGCTTTTATCAACGTATCAAATAATACCAATTCATCAAATTTGGCATTAAATGTAGGTGCTAATATTATTAATGTACAGGTAACTGCAGCAGATGGTGTAACTGTTAAAACTTACAAACTTAC
>JAAFHG010000463.1 GCA_013297585.1 Chitinophagales bacterium | reverse complement strand
ACACGCACTGCCACTTGTATTCAGAGGAATTTATAAATGACATTGATGCTGTAATTAGCCGTGCAAAACAACAAGGCGTTACAAAATTTTATTTACCAGCCATAGATAGTACCAGTTTAGATGCCATGTTGGCTTTAGAAAAGCAATATCCTAACGAATGTTTTGCAATGATGGGCTTACATCCTTGCTATGTAAAAGACAATTACCAAGCAGAACTTGCTATAGTACAGCAGCAATTGAAAAGCCGCCATTTTGTGGCAGTTGGCGAAATTGGGCTTGATTTTTATTGGGATAAAACATATACCATACAACAACACGAAGCATTTGAACTACAAATGCAATGGGCTTTAGACTACAAATTACCTATAGTTATTCATACACGCAATGCCATGCAAGAAACCATTAACATGGTAAAACCCTTTGCAGCAAAAGGGCTTACAGGTGTTTTCCATTGCTTTAGTGGCAGCTACGAAAGTGCAAAACAAATAACAGATATAAACTTTATGCTTGGTGTAGGCGGTGTAATTACGTATAAAAACGCAGGCCTAGCCGAGGTTTTACAAAACATACCGAATGAATTTTTAGTACTAGAAACCGATGCACCTTATTTAACACCAGTACCATTTAGAGGTAAACGCAATGAAAGCAGCTACTTGACCTATGTGATAGAAAAACTAGCCGACAGTAAGCAAACATCAATAGAAGCAATGGCTACTATTACCACAGCCAATGCAGAACGTTTGTTTAAGGTAAATACACCATAAAACTGCTTATTTTATTTACCGATAAATATGCCACTTGGCCTGAATTATAAAACCATAAATACCCTTTAGCATACATTTGCATATAAATAACCTCAAAGGCGAAATATGAAGAGAATACAACTATTAACGCTTGTACTTGCAATAGCTATTTCAGTAACTGCGCAGCATAAAGAAGGCACTGTTACTTACGAACGTAAAACGAACAACTGGAAGCGCTTTACAGATGAACAAATGAGAAGCTTTATGCCAGAATTTAACATCAGCAAATACGTACTGTACTTTAGCGATAGTATGTCTATGTACAAACTATCACCAGATGAAAATGCTCCAGAACCTTTTGCGGGTGGTGATGGTGGTGGCGGTTTTAGAAGAAGCTTTAGTTTTGGAGGTGGTGATGGCGACTTGTTTAAAAACTTTGGCACAGCCCTTAGTACACAAGCAACAGAACTTGGTGGTAAAAACTTTTTAATTATAGATACTATAAAAAAACAACCTTGGAAAATTAGTGCAGAAACTAAAGAAATTTTAGGGATAATGTGTCGTAAAGCAAGTACAAAAACTACCCAACCTAACTTTCAAGGTAGAACGCTTAACTTTAGCCGTAATAGACCTACAGGAGATACAACAACTAGACCTGCACCAGCCGCACCAAGAGAAATTGAAATAGTGGCTTGGTTTGCACAAACTATCTTAGCACCAGTAGGCCCAGATACTTATGGCCAACTACCGGGCGTAATTTTAGAACTTGATATAGATAATGGTACAACGGTTTACAAAGCATTAACGTTAAAAACAACTGTTGAGGCCAAAGATTTAAAGGAGCCGAAAAAAGGGAAAAAAGTCAGTAGACAAGAATATGGCCAACTACAAAGAGAATTGTTTCAAAACCAAGGTGGTGGCGGTTTTGGCGGCCCTGGTGGTGGTCAAGTAATTATTCGTAGTGGTAATTAATACCAACTCAATCATACTAAAAGCGCCTGTTTCAGTAATTGAAATAGGCGCTTTTTATTTAGTGTAAATCTGTATGAATTGACAGTACAGGCTTACCGAAGAAGATACTGGCTTTACTATCAAAATCTTCCGCCGAATCAGTGGTATAAAATTGAATTAGCCCATCTTTTTTACAGCGAGCTTCTAATGCTTGATGGCGTTGCAAATAATCTTGCAAGCTATTAGCTACTATTTCACCTTGAGATAGTACGGTTATGCCTTTAGGCAAAAAGGCTTTAATTTTTTCTAATAGCAAAGGGTAATGCGTACAAGCGAGTAATACAGTATCGATGGCTGTGTTTTGCTGTAATAAATGCGTTAAATGATGTTGCACAAAATAATCAGCACCAGGTTTATCAAACTCATTATTTTCTACCAAAGGCACCCACATTGGGCATGCCTCTTGAAATATTTGTAGCTCCGGGTAAAACTTAGCAATTTCTATAGGGTAAGATTCTGATTGCACCGTACCATTTGTGCCTAAAATACCTACACATTTAGTGGTTGTATAATTACCTATTACTTCTGTTGTTGGCCGTATTACGCCAAGTACGCGTTTAGTAGAGTCAATGTTAGGTAAATCGTTTTGTTGAATACTGCGCAAAGCTTTTGCAGATGCTGTATTGCAAGCCAAAATTACTAAGCTACAACCTTGACTAAAGAACCAGTTTACGCATTCTAGTGTGTATTGATACACCGTATCAAAACTTCTTGTACCGTAAGGCGCTCTTGCATTATCGCCTAAGTACAAATAGCTATAAGACGGCAGCACTTTTACTATTTCTTTAAGTACAGTAAGCCCACCATAACCACTGTCAAATACACCAATTGGTCCTTGTTGTTGCATATTGTAAAAATAGGTATTGGTAACACATTTACCCAAAAACAAAGAACCACTTGGCTTATGCCAAGTGGTTCAAGTAATTTATAAGTATTAGAAAATGCCTTAGTTCTTTTTAGGTGCTGGTGCTGCTGGTTTTGTACCTGCGGCCGGCTTTGCATCTGACGTAGTTGAAATACCTGCGTTACGCAAAGCATCTTCTGCTTCTTTTGGTAAAGGTAATTTTAAGGCAATGGCTACTTTTAACGATAAGTTATCAGCTATTGGCGGCGGAATTACAAAAGCATCAGATTTCATTACGTAAGTGTACTTCTGCTCTTGAATAATTTTAATTAAAGCGTCATACACTTTTTGTGTGTAAGGCGCTAAAATTTCTTGTTGTTTTTGCTCCATTGCTTGGTTTTGGTATTGCTGCCAGTTAACAATTTTAGATTTTAGTTCGTTTAGATCTTTCAGCTTTACACTTCGTAGGCTTGGTTTATCTTTTGCAGAATCAGCTTTGTAAGCACTATCCTTAGCCAAAAACTGCTGATAAGTGTAATCGTAGTCTGGTTTCAAAGAATCGTTTACGAATTTACCCATTAAAGTGTCTA
>JAAFHG010000592.1 GCA_013297585.1 Chitinophagales bacterium | reverse complement strand
GTTTGATAGCTGCATTGTATATTTTGTAAATGCCACTTTCTTCCAATGAAATAGGTTTGCTCTCTTTATGGTGAATGCCTTTCTTTTCTTTTTCACGTAAAAAGATATAGCCCAAATAAGGTGTTAATGTTAAGGCTACAATTAATGATAACATCATAGCAATTGAAGCCCCAATAGGCATTGGACTCATATAAGGCCCCATCATACCAGATACAAAAGCCATTGGCAAAACCGCTGCTACTACTGTAAATGTTGCAAGAATAGTTGGGTTGCCTACCTCATTAATAGCGTAGATGGCAGCTTGTAGTGGCGGCATCTTTTTCATCTTAAAATGCCTATGCATATTCTCTGCAATAATGATGGAATCATCCACAACAATACCGGTAATAAATACTAATGCAAACAAGGTGATACGGTTAAGTGTATAGTGCATCATATAGTAACTAAACAGCGTTAATGCAAAGGTTACAGGCACTGATAAAAACACTACCAAACCACCACGCCAGCCCATTGCTAGCATTACAAACAGCGTAACAACTACTATAGAAATAAACAAGTGAAACAATAGTTCCGATACTTTGTCCGATGCGGTTTCGCCGTAGTTTCTGGTAACGGTCAATTGTACATCGTTGGGTAATAACTGGGCTTTTAAATATTCTACTTTAGTTAAAATCTGCTCAGACAATTTCATGGCATCTGCACCTTTCTTTTTACCAACTGATAAGGTAACAGCTGCATAACTTGACTTAAAGGCATTCGCTTTGGCAGTATCTGCTTTGCCATAACCAAAGAGTACATATTGGTTGGCCGTTTCGGGTGCTTCTTCTACTTTGGCTACTTGTTTTAAGTACACAGGTTGCTGTTGGTTAATGCCTACTACCAAGTTGGCAATATCATCTGAAGTAGTTAAGAAGTTGCCCGTTTCTACCGAGAAAGCAGTGTCTTTTTGCAGCAAATTGCCGCCTGGCATTTGCACATTAGCCCCTTGAATTTGTTTACTGATGGATAAGAAGTCAACATGGTTTTCAGCCATTTTATTTTTATCCAACAATACCTTTACTTCTCTACTTCTGCCACCTAAAATATTAATGTCAGATACGTCGTTAATCTTCTTTACCTCGTTGGTTAATTCTTGGCCAATTTGTTTCAATTGGTAGTCATCATATTTTTCGCTCCACAGCGTTAAACCCAATACTGGCACATCATCTATGGCTCTTGTTTTAATCAATGGCAGCGTAACGCCTTGTGGCATTTTGTCCATATTCTTCATCAATTCGCTGTACAATTTTACCAGCGAACGTTCTACATCTTCACCCACATAAAACTGCACTATCAGCATTGCCTGACCTTTCATTGAGGTTGAATACACATACTCAACACCTTTCACATTCGAGATCATTTTTTCCAATGGTGCCGCCACTTTTGTTTCAACGTCTTTGGGTTCAGCACCAGGATAGCCAATAAATATATCGGCCATTGGTACTTGAATTTGCGGTTCTTCTTCCCTTGGTATTAAGTAGGTGCTGTATGCACCAATTAGCAAGAAAGCACCCATTAACAGTATCGTTAATTTCGATTGTAAGAATGCTTTTGCAATATTTCCTGAAAATCCTTTTTCCATAATCTTGTATTAAAATCCGCCCCAACCCCTCCAATGGTGGGGCTAGTTTGATTTGGGTTTGTAATTTTATTTTTACCACAAAGGGCACAAAGGCAGTAAGCAACACAAAGTCTTTGTGGTTAATCCTTCACATTTCACTATTCACCATTCACTTCTCACACCTTACTTCTTCTCTTTCACTGCCACACCATTGTACAGCTTGCCGTCAGCATTGGCTATAAAGGTTTCGTTGCTGTTCAAGCCACTTAATACTTCTACTTTATCACCATAAGTTTTGCCCAAGCGTACCCAACGTAATAAGGCTGTATTGTTAGCACTTACCGTGTACAAGCCTGTCAACTGGTTTTTATTTTCAATGCTTGTTAATGGTACTAAAACCGTATTGCTATTGGCAGCAGCGTTTTTATTGGTATTCGCCAATACAATAGTGGCATACATACCCGCATACAGGCCTGCTTTCTCATTATCAGGAATACTTATTTTAATAATGTATTGACCACCGGTAAACTGTGATGATTGGTTGATTTGTGCCACACTGCCTTTAAAAGTTTTGTTGGCAGATTGAATGGTCACATCTACCAATTGACCTTGCTTAATTTGGTTAATTTCTGCTTCTGGCACAGCCGCACTTATTTGGTAAGTACCTTCTTGTTCTATTGTTACAATCGGCATTCCAGGATTGGCCATACTACCTGCATCGGCTAATTTTTGCGTAACCGTACCGCTAAAAGGTGCAGTTAAAGTAGTATAACTCAACATCGCATTTACTTCGT
>JAAFHG010000517.1 GCA_013297585.1 Chitinophagales bacterium | reverse complement strand
AATCATCCGCAAACGCGGGTTGCTTTCTGGATGCGGACCACCCGATTTAACAGCAATAACAATTTCTCTACCTATTTTAGTAAACGCTTTGGCCATTTTGGCATAGCGTTTAAACATTGTTGCTTTACGTGTTTGAAAAATACGTCCCATCTGACTTTACTAATTTGTAATTGCAAAGATAATTTTTTTTAGGAAATTAAATTATGCTAGGTTTCTAACCAGTTTGCTGTTTTCTATTAGAATTCCAATTTACTATTTGGTTGAATCCCAAAAAGTCTTTTTTTTCTCCGCCCCAACTTTTTCTTGATAAAAAGTTGGACAAAAATCAAGGCTACATAGCTTTCGCATAATCTGGCTCTTTGCTCCGCAAAGCCCTCTAAAATCTATTTTGTCTTTAAGCTTGCTGATTTAAGCGCTTTGCGAGATACAAAAATCAGCTTTCACACAATCCAACGCTTTTAAATCCAAAAAGATTTTAAACGAAAATTTTTATGAGGTCGTCCTGAATCTTCCGTTCTTGAGTTTATCTTTATTAATTTCTGGTATCCTAAGTTCCTTCGATGTAAAAATAATAGTTATCAAGCTTATTGAGGGACGACTATCTAAATCAAAAGACGTTATGCAAAAAAGGCTGTCTCAACTAAGAGACAGCCTTAAAAAAATGGAAACTAATACATTTATTTTACAATCTTATAGGTAGCTACTAAATTGCCACTCATAATTCTTACAAAATAAATTCCGTTATTTAACTCACTAGTGTTTAACTCAATCACTTCGGAGTTTGATTGTTGGTTAATAATTGTTTTGCCAGTAATATCCAACACATTAATGTTTAAATCAGATACACTTGTATTTTTAATACTTAACTGATTGTTAAACGGATTTGGATATAAACTTACTAAGTTATTTAATTTAGTTTGCTCGCCAATGGAGGTAATAGTTAATGAAGGCAATTGAACTAGATTACCTCCTGTTGGCAGAGCAGCCCATAAACCAAATGCTGGGCCAGTACTATTATTTGATGGTGTTAAAAATCCACTTGCTAAAACAGTTATAGCGCTGCCTGCTAAATTTAATGTATTTAATGGTGCCAAGTAGGAAGCTACAGTAGCTGTATTAGCCACGTTGGTTACAAATAACGTATAGTTACCTGCCGACGTGTTGGATGCTAGTTGTAAATATCCTGCAGAGTTGTAGGTGCCATAAGCCATGTTTGGGGCAATTGTACCCGCACCTTGTGCCAGAACGTTAACAGCAGGCGCATCAGTAGCACCATGAAATATTAGTACATCTGTATTAGTGGCAGTAAGTGCTCTTTCTCTTACGCTTGCATTAGCAATTAAAGTGAAAGGTGTGGTAGATGCACCAGGAGTATAACCAGTAGCGGATAAAATACCACTAGCAATTAATTGGTATTTAGAAGTTGACACTAAATTATAGGTAAAATTAGCAATAGCGGCAGCCACACTGGTACTTGTTGGAGGAGCAATAGATAAGGTTACCGTTTGCCCAGTTGGCACATCAATAAAAGGCGATGCAGTTCTAAATGTAAAATTATCAATTAATAAAATAGCAGCTGTACCTGTTGTAGCCGATTTAAACCAAACATCTACTGGAGTAGTAGCAGCATCAGCACAGTTATGTATTGCTTGTAGGCGAGTTGAAGTGGTTGTGCTGGTTGGTAATGGTATTAATGATCCAGCAGCAGAAGTAGCTACATACAAACCAAAGCCAGTATTTGGAATACTACTATTATTAGCAGGAACCAAAAATCCACTAGCCACAATAGTTAAGGCAGCGCCGCCAACGCCTAATGTTTGTAAAGGTGCTAAATATTCGGCTACTACGTTTTCCGAAAATTGGTCGCGAACTTGCACATTGTAATTGGCCGTAGGTAAATTTACGTAGCCAGCAGAAAAACTAGGGTAGCTGGCATTGTTTACCAATATATTTGGAATTGTTGGATTGGTACCAGTAAATGGCGCAACAATATCAACCGTTGGCGCATCGGTACTACCGTGGTGTATTAATAAACTTGTGGTAGTTGCATTTGGTGCAGCAGCTAAACCCAAGGTATAAGTGCTTAATGTAAACGGTGCAAGTGCACTCGATGGTGTATAACCAGTAGGAGAAACAATACCATCTGCTACTACAATGTTACGGCTATTAGCAGCAAAGTTTACTGTAAAAGTGGCAATAGCTTGTGCAGCACTTGTAGATGTACCTAAGGCAACGCCAATCACAATTGGGGTACCACTTGCAATGTTTGTAAATGTTTGGGAGGCAAAACGAAATTGTAAATCGTTAATTAATAACGTATTTCCTGCATAAATATCTACAGTGGCTGCTGCCGCATCTGCACAGTTATGAATAACCTGTAATGAGGCTGTTTGGGCTTTTGTTGTGGAAACGGATGCACAAAGCATCATGATGCTTCCAAATGTTAGTAGTTGTTTTTTCATTGGTTTTTTTCTAAAGGGTTAAAGTTTAAATTATGTACTACAAAGAATTTTTAAAACTCTTCGTAACTACCATATGTCGTTTGAAAAAACAAATACCCTATGTAAGTTGTTTGAAAAAAAATTAGGATAAATTGTTAATAGAAGTTAAGCTTTAAACCCACATTTGGATAAAATTGTGTGGTGAAGCTATTGTTAGTGCCAATGGTTTGCGTATAGTTATCTATAACATAGTTTCTGTTTAATAAATTTTTACTGCTTAATACATTCCAAACATGAATGTAAAATTG
Organism: Chitinophagales bacterium; assembly: GCA_013297585.1. Classification (GTDB taxonomy): domain Bacteria; phylum Bacteroidota; class Bacteroidia; order Chitinophagales; family Chitinophagaceae; genus Parasediminibacterium. The sequence goes on along the minus strand of JAAFHG010000517.1, from coordinate 69 downwards.
TAACGTATGCTGCTTTTGTTTACCAAAGGGAGCTTGCCATTCAACTTTAAGATTCAAATTGTTAAAATT
>JAAFHG010000621.1 GCA_013297585.1 Chitinophagales bacterium | reverse complement strand
TTCGCATTTAGTTTCTTTGCCATGGTAAAGGCTTGCACCAATTAGTTTGTTCATGCAATAGTGCATGTGTACAGTAGCCCCCACAGTTGTGAAACTGTAGATTAGTAAGAAGAATATGGCTACTATTTTTTTCATTATTGCAAAATTAAGTTAAACCAGCGAAAGGTTTTTGTTAATGGACTTGTTGTTTATAACATGCTCAAAATCATTACTGCACTCATCGCAATCATTAAAGCATCTTCAATTATGGTAACTGTACTCATGGGCAAATTGAACACAGCACCTAAACAGGCACATTTTATTTTACGCTTATTGAATACGCTTTGCAATACCCCAATTATGCTTACAGTCATCACAACAATAGTAACAATATTGGTTGCAAAAGGTTGAAAGTTGACTGCATAGGCAATACCTAAAGCCAATTCTATAAAAGCATAAATGAAGCCCCAACCATTTAGTTTTTGGGCAACAATATCGTACATGGTATAGCTTTCTGCAAAGCCTTTTAGGTCGAGCATTTTAAAGAAAGAGAATGTGAGAAAGAACCCTGCCATAAATATCCTCATGGTGTCCATCCAACGGATTGTATTGTGCTGGAAAGAAGCTATGAAAGATATTGTAGTAATGTAGGCGAAGATTAGTAGAATTGGTTTGTAAGTAGCCAACCAAGTTTTGGTTTTTTCTTCTGCAAATGCTACGATAGCAGGTTTGCTTTCTGCTTCGTTTATTTGGTATTCGGGATAATCTTGTAAGGCTGATTTGAACGTATTAATTGAAATGTGTTTTGCCATTTCTATATCTGCTGTTGCTTTTTGCAAGTTGATAGATACGTTTGTTACGCCTTCTATTTTTGATAACAAGCCTTGTACTTTGGATTGGCAGCTTGTACATGTCATGCCTGTAATATTATAAGTATGTGTCATTGTTTTTAATTTGACACAAAACTAAGTTTGGCTTTTGCAGGTGTTGTTATGGAATTATGGATAGGATTTGTAAGATTTATAGTTCTTCAATATTCCTGCGTTTATGTTCTTTGATTGATTTGAAATAAGTGGGTGTGAAGCCTGTTACTTTTTTGAATTGGTTGGATAAGTAGGCAACACTGCTATAACCCAATTGGTCGGCAATTTCTGACAACGTGAGTTGGTTGTAAACCAACAATTCTTTTGCCCTCTCAATTCTTTGGGCAATAAAATATTTTTCAATTGTTGTTCCTTCTACTTCTGAAAACAGGTTGCTTAAATAACTGTAATCATGGTGTATTTGTGAAGTAATAAATTCGGAAAGGTTGGTCTTAATGTTTTCAGGTGAGTGGTGAACCAACGTTACAATCGTGTTTTTTATTCTTTCAATGATTTGGCTTTTGTGGTCGTCAATTATTTCAAAACCTACTTGTTTTAAAGCAATGTCAAGTTGAAGTAACTCACTTTTTGTAAGGGGATGTTGAAATACAGCTTCACCCAATTCAATAGAAGTAGCAACCAATCCTTGGTTTTCAAGGACTGATTTTACCACCATTTTGCATCGGCTGCACACCATTCTTTTTATATAGAGTTTCATTTTTGCAAAATTAGAGTTTCATCCTTTGAATCCTTACCGCATTTAATATTGCCAATAAGGCTACGCCTACATCTGCAATTACCGCTTCCCATAAAGTCGCAATACCACCAGCACCTAATACTAAAACAACAACCTTTATCACCATTGCTATGGTAATATTCTGCCACACAATACGCCTTGTTATCTTACCAATTTTAATGGCCATAACAATCTTTGAGGGCTGGTCATTTTGAATAACGACATCAGCAGTTTCAATGGTAGCATCACTACCCAAACCACCCATTGCAATGCCAGCATCAGCCAATGCTACCACAGGTGCATCGTTAACCCCATCACCCACGAATGCAATATGCTTGCCTTCATTCTTCAATGCTTGCACCTTCTCCACTTTACCTTCTGGCAGCAAATCACCATAGGCGTTTTCAATGCCCAATGCCTGTGCCACTTTTGATACAACAGATTGTTTGTCGCCCGATAACATGACTGTTTGGATTTTTAAACCGTGCATTTCATCAATGGCTTGTTTTGCATCTTCTTTTATTTCATCTGCAATGGTTATATGCCCTGCATATTTATCATTCACTGCAATCACCACAACTGTATCAACAAGTGTTTCTATTTCCTTTGGATAGTCAATATTGAACTTCTTTAATAGTTTTACGTTACCTGCCAAAACACTCTTTCCGTCAACTGTTCCTTTCAGGCCATGTCCTGATATTTCCTCTACATTTTCTGCCTT
>JAAFHG010000635.1 GCA_013297585.1 Chitinophagales bacterium | reverse complement strand
GTAGGACAAAATATGCAAATAGCTAGTTTACCTAATAGCAATATAACGGTATCGTTATGGTATCAGCGAACCACAAGTAGCTACACAGGTGCTCGAACCATAATAGCAAACACGCAAGCTAATGGCAATATTGCTAAAATGGTTTATACTTCATCAACGGGAGCTGTATTTTTAGGTAATAGTACTACTACAGCTGGCGTTCCAACAGGTTTTACACTCAATACAAGTGTTTGGTATCATATAGTTTATCAGGTGGCAAGTAATGGCGATGCAAAACTTTATATTAACGGAAATTTGGTAAGCAGTATTACAGGATTGCCACTAAATACCATTGCATTAATTGGTAATAGAAACGATGGAAATGAACCTGGTATTGGAAACTACGATGATATTAAAGTTCACAACAAAATTTTATCAGCCGATGAAATTTCAAAATTATACTTCATGCCTTCATTAATTGCCAGACCTGCTCTTATACAAGTTTGCGAGGGTAGCAGTGCACTTATTACTTATCACTTTAGCGGAAATACAGGAACTACATATCAATTCAAAAAAAATGGAGTAACTTTATCTACAGATTCATTTTTACTGATAAACAACACTAACTTAAACGATACTTTGTTTGAGTTTACAGTTAAGAATACTTGTGGTTTTGAAACATACACTGCTAAAGTAAGTGTTGCCCCTGCAGGTGGGGTTGGTCAAAGTTTGGCTTATAGCAAAATTACCAGTAGAATTACCGCCACATCAAGCTTTACCAGGTACAAATTATTTAGAAATGGTGTTGTTATTGATTCAAGTATTACAACAGGTAATATAAATTTTTTAACTACTTTATGTGGCAATTATGTGGCTCATTATAGCAATACAGGTTCGGCTAATTGCCCAGCAATTTCGCCTGTTCTAAAAATAAATTTAGATACTGTAACCCTAAATACTAAAATATGTGCAGGTAAAATTTATGCATTTGGAAGCCAACAGTTATCTTCAGCAGGAACTTACCACAGAACAACTACTAGCATTAATGGCTGCGATAGTATTATAAAACTTAACCTCACATTGGCTAATGCAAGCACGGCTAGTATTAATAGAGTTGGTTGTGGTAGTTTAGTAATATATGGCAAAACCTATACACAAACTGGCCAATATAAAGATACCTTGATAAATGCTGTTGGTTGCGATAGTATTATTACTTTAAATTTAACTATTAATAATGGTGGACCTGCTATTAATAATATTGTTCAATCAACTTGTAACAATTTTGTTTTAAATGGAAAAACATACACCAACACAGGTATTTACCGCGATACATTAATTGGCACAAGTGCTACCGGTTGCGATAGTATTTTGGTGCTTAATTTAACCAATCTAAAAAATGGCTCTACTCAAAACATAACTGCTTGCAAAAGTTATGTAATAAAAGGAGTAACTATTACACAAAGTGGCACTTATCGCGATACTTTAACCAACATGGCAGGTTGCGACAGTATTGTGGTTTATAACTTAAACATAAATACTGTAAACAAAACTGTAACGAAAATCGGAAATACTTTAACTGCGGCAGCAACTAATGCCAATTACCTATGGATAAATTGTACTACCAATTTGCCAATAGCTAATGCTAATATACAAAGTTACACACCAACTGCTTCAGGAAGTTATAAAGTAATAATTACTCAAAATGGTTGTATTGATACCTCGGCTTGTACCAATGTAACCATCATTAATTGTAATTTGCAGTTGACTCATAGTGTATTGAATCCAACCGATACCATTCGTTGTAAACAAGTTAAGGTAAATATAACTAATGGTACATTGCCAATTGATTTAAAATTAACTTGGAGCACCAATATAATTGGCTTGAGTTTAAACATAACCGATTCAACTTACACCTTTAACGATGCATGCCCTGAAACTTACAAATTGGTAGCAACTGATAATAATGGCTGCAAGGATTCGATTAGTTTTACTATCAATGAGCCAACAATTGGTGTAAATGATATCAATGTCAATTCATTTAGCATGTACCCAAATCCTGCAAATAAAATTTTGATTATTAACAATTTAAGTAAAGAGTCTCAAATCAATATTTTTGACATAACGGGTAGAATAATTTATGCTGAAAATATATTGACCTCAGATACTGAGCTTAATATTGAAAATTGGAAAGACGGAATTTATACTGTACAAGTAATTACCGAAGGCAAAATTGCCAACCAAAAGCTTGTTATAGCTAAATAAGCTAATCAATAAAAAT
>JAAFHG010000568.1 GCA_013297585.1 Chitinophagales bacterium | reverse complement strand
TTATGACTGTGTTCATCTTTAAATACTAGCTTAAAGTCGTTGCCTTTATTGCTTTCTTCTAATTGGTTGGCTATTTTTTTTGTTGCTGATGAAGCGTTGATGCTTTTAAATAAATCAATAAGAAAATAGTTTTTGGCAGCTATTTTTCTAATTTTTCTGTTTGTATCTTCTAAAAATCCCGAAAAGCTTGATACAGGAATCTCCCTAGATAAATCCTCAACTCTGTCTGCTATGGTTAATAATTCCCTCATGTTAAGTTATTTTGAAAAATTAGACAGTATTTTAAAATTATTTATTAAATATCAATTAGTTATCTATTTAAGGGCATTTACCCATCCCATCTGCATTTACAGGAAAACATTTTTGTAGCGTTAAAATTTCCTTATCCTTATAGTCAGGTACACCATCACCATCGGTATCTTTTGCAACACCATTGGTTTCTACTATTGCACCTTTTGGGGTATTAGGTTCTTTATCAAACGCGTCGCAAACACCATCACCATCAGTATCTGAAAGGGCGGTTTTATATTTTGCTAAAAGTGCTTCTAGTTCTATTAAACGAGCCTTTATTTGTCGTAGATAGGTTTCGGTTTCTTTTGCATAAAATTGTGCGTTTTGACTAGCAGTTTCAGCTTCTTTAGATTCTTGTTGTGCCTTTTGACTAGCAGTTTCAGCTTCTCTAGATTCTTGTTGTGCCTTTTGACTAGCAGTTTCAGCTTCTCTAGATTCTTGTTGTGCCTTTTGACTAGCCCGCTCAGCTTGCTGAGAAAATCTTAGAGCTTTTTCTGTTACATACTCAGCTAATTGATCACTTGAAAGAGGTGTGCTAGGTTGGGTCTTTTTTACCAGCGTATCTAACTTGTTTACCACTATTGGTTTAGCTGTTAGCGGTATTAATTGTTGTGCAATACTACTAAGTGTGCTGGTAACTGTTAATGCTATGATTAAGATTGCCTTTTTTGTAGTATATGATGTTATCATTTATTCAAGTTTTATAGATTTAAAAAATATCAATTACTACCGTTTTCATATAATCGCTTTCTTCTACTTCTTGCACAATTTTATGTATGCTTGTATTATTTAGCCGAACAATTAGTTTTGTCATACCAATTTGTATGGTATCATTTTCTCTAATAGTAACTTTTTTACTTAATCGTCTGTCATCACCATTAATATAAGTGCCATTTTTACTAGGTTTCCCTCCGTTGGTAGCAGCCTCATCATACACTACAATTTGTAAAGGGTTTATTGCTACAACATCTAGCATGGCATGTACACGACTAACATAAGGATCATCGTTTATTATTACTGAGTAGTTTGTGGATTGATTGCCTCTTCCTACATAGTTTTTACCAAAGTATATAGGAAATGTTTTGGCAGATTGATTTTCTGTATGCCTAACCAGCCAAGCAACCGCTGTTGCACTTGATTGTGCTTGTGCTACAGGTTCTTGGTACTGATAACTAGAAGCAGGTGAATGACTATTTTTTACAGGGTTATTATTGCTTGCACCACTTGCACCCAACATTTCAATTTGTAAGGTTTTTATTTTTTCGGTATTAGACGTGTGAAGTTTACGCAAAAAGTCGTTAGGTGCGTTTTCTGACAAACGCTGAAAATACGTTAACTTATCGTTCATTCTAATGCGTATATCATTATCCGTAGACGATTCTGGCAATTCTAAAAACTCTAATACTTCTTTTCTTGTCATAATATATTAAATTGTATTATATCTTTTATGTTCTAGAACATGGCTCTCATACGTGCTACTATGCTATCTGCTTCATGCTTATCGCTCTGTATCTCTAATTTAAAATCACCAATTTGAGCTTTTATAGAGTAACTTTCCTCTTTTATGTGAATAGCTTCTGCTTTAATATCTACTATTGCTCTTTGGTCATCTCTAGCATCGTTAACAAGTCTAATTACATCCTGCTTCGCGGTTTCAATATCACGCACATCTGATAAAGCATCTTGCTTAGCTGTTTCACTATCTTTTGCATCTTGTTGAGCAGCGGCTTTAGCAGTTTCAGCATCTTTAGCATCTTGCTGAGCGTCGCTTTTTGCTTTTTCTGCCGCAGCCCTTGCGGTTTCAGCATCTTTTGCATCTTGTTGAGCTGCAGCTCTAGCTGTATCAGCATCTTTTGCGTCTTGCTGAGCATCTGCTTTTGCTTTTTCTGCAGCAATTCTAGCCGTATCAGCATCTTTTGCATCTTGTTGAGCTGCTGCTCTAGCTGTATCAGCATCTTTAGCATCCTGTTGTGCTGCTGCTCTAGCTGTATCAGCATCTTTTGCATCTTGTTGTGCATCGGAACGTGCTTTGTCTGCTGCTTGTGCATCAGCCTGTGCATCTACTCTGGCTTTATCTGCTGCTTGCGCATCTTGTTCCGCATCCACCCTTGCTTTATCTGCTGCTGTTGCATCTTGTTGTGCATCCACCCTTGCTTTATCTGCTGCTACTGCATCTTGTTCCGCATCCACCCTTGCTTTATCTGCT
>JAAFHG010000234.1 GCA_013297585.1 Chitinophagales bacterium | reverse complement strand
AAAAAGCCTTACAAACACGATTTGGTGCGTTGGGGTACAGAATTACACGATAAATTCATGCTGCAACATTATGTGAGGCAAGATTTACAAGAAGTAGTAAACGACCTTAACAGTGCAGGCTACGATTTTCATATCAGTTGGTTCGAGCCGTTTTTTGAGTTTCGTTTTCCGCATTATGGCTCGGTACAAGTACAGGGCATACACATGGAAATACGCATGGGTATAGAGCCTTGGCATGTGTTGGGCGAAGAAATGAGTAGCTCTGGTACAGCTCGTTTTGTAGACTCATCGCTTGAACGTATTCAGGTAAAATTAACTGGCCTTAACGATGCACGTTATGCATTGCTGTGTAATGGTGCTAGAGTGCCACTGCGAGCCACCGATACCAAAGGTGAATATGTGTGCGGTATTCGCTACCGTGCTTGGCAGCCACCAAGTGCACTTCACCCAACTATTGGTGTAGATACGCCTTTGGTGTTTGATATTGTAGATACTTGGAACGGCCGTAGCGTAGGCGGTTGTACGTATTATGTGGCGCATCCTGGCGGTAGAAATTACGATTCGTTCCCTGTAAATAGTTACGAGGCCGAAAGTAGGCGTGTAAGTCGTTTTTGGGATCAAGGGCACACACCAGAAACACAAATGCCTAGGGCTTACTTATCGTTTACCGAGCATTATATTGAGCAAAACCGTGAACCCTATATTTGCGATACACCACCTATTGAGGTAAATAAAGAGTACCCAGCAACATTAGATTTACGTCAAACTTGGAGTAAGAGAAACAAGTAGCATATTTTGTGCACCAGCTTTGGTTTTTCGATTATGCATCGTTGCGTCGCACACTTGTACGTTCAGTTGTTTGAGGCAGCTTTTGTCTTAGCGAATATATTTTCTCAAAAGCCCACAATAGTTGTAGCTAACCTTGTGGGCTTTTTCTTTGCATGTATTCAAAGTTAAAATGTGTTTAAGTTTGTGCACAGTAAATAATATTTTATGTCAGAACAAATCCCTTCAAAAGATCCACTACACGGTTTAACACTCGAAAAAATAGTAACACATTTACAAGAGTCACTTGGTTGGGAAGAATTAGGCAATCAAATAAATATTAAGTGCTTTACCAGTAATCCATCAGTACAATCAAGCCTTAAATTTTTGCGCAAAACCCCATGGGCTCGCACCAAAGTAGAGGATTTTTACAAGTATGCTTTAAGAAAGAAGTTGTTGAAGTGATGACTATTTATTTAGAAAGTCTTTCACTTTAGGATGCTTTATAAGTTTGGCTACAAAAACCACAATCGCAGTGATTTGTAAAGTAGTGACAGTAATAAAAAGAATATTAGCGCCATGGTAGTGCATAATTTTAACAAGAGAACCAACAATAATAACGCACCAACCAATTACAAATAATATAAGAGCGTGCTTTAGTTCCATCACATTAAGGTCTTTGCAGTAGATATATTGAAATACACTTAAGACTTAATTATTTCATTGCCATATAAAAGCCGCAAGTCTTTTAAAACTTACAGCTTTCATCAAAACAAATCATTTGTATCAACTAAAATCAGCGGTTAAAACTCAGTCTTAAATTCTAAGTATTTTAAAAACTCTGCTTTCTTTGCCTCGTCATTAAATGCACCGCTGTAAAAGGCAGTTACAGTACTACTACTTTCATCTTTTACACCACGGCTACTTACGCATAAATGCTTTGCATCTATTACCACAGCTACATCATCAGTGCCTAAAACTTCTTGTAGTTTTTTGCCAATTTGCATGGTTAAGCGCTCTTGTACTTGTGGTCTTTTTGCGTAAAATTCTACCAAACGGTTCAATTTGCTTAAGCCAATTACTTTGCCACTGCTTATGTAAGCCACATGTGCACGACCCATAATTGGTACAAAATGGTGCTCGCAATTACTGTAAAACGAAATGTTTTTTTCTACTAACATTTCATTGTACTTGTATTTGTTTTCAAACAAAGCCATCTTGGGCATATTGGCAGGGTTTAGCCCCTGAAATATTTCCTTCACGTACATTTTAGCCACACGGTGCGGTGTACCTTTTAAGCTATCGTCTGTAAGATCTAAGCCTAAAGTGCTCATAATAGCTTCAAAATGCTTTTCAATTTCAGCAATTTTTTCATCTTCGCTTAGCGCAAAAGCATCTGCACGCATAGGCGTATCTACCGATGTCATTACATGATTATCACCCATTTCGTCTATCAATACATCAATCATTTCTATCTTGCCGTCACCATTAAGCTGGATATTCGACAAAGTTTCTTTCTGTTTCATATAATCTTATTTTTAAGTCCAAAGTCGCATCAATTTTTACACGCAACAGGTTAAATATTACAATCGCAATATTTTCTGCTGTAGGGTTTAAAGTCGTAAACTCTGTGGTATCTAAGTTTAAATTTTTATGGTCAAATTTGTCAAGCACTTGCTCTTTAATCAAGTCACTCAATATTTTCATGTCTATTACATAGCCGGTTACTGCATCGGGCAAGCCAGTTACCTGCACAATTAACTCGTAATTATGACCATGATAATTTGGATTATTGCATTTACCAAACACCCTAGCATTTTCAGCCTCACTCAACAACGGATTGTTCAAGCGATGTGCAGCATTAAAATGTTCTTTTCTAAAAACGGCTACTTTATTCATAGTCAATACTTCAATAATGACCAGTATTTTATTACCAGCTTTGGATTTTCAATCATCGTCCCTTACGAGTTTATACTGAGTTTACGAAGTACCTGTACAAACAAAGGAATTTTAATTGAACACCAGTATTCAATTTTAAAATCACAATAAATAATCAATTACTAACTGCCCGGCACTGCGTAAAAAGTGTGTTTACCAAGTGGCCTTGCATAAAATTAAGGAGCGACAGATAATTAGTAACAGAACTTCAAAGTTGTATGTAAGATATGCTAATAACGTACCAAGTACAAATTGTCAGTTAGTAGCAAAACTACGTACGATATATTAACCAATGAAGTTTCTGTTTTGTTTAAAAGAAGCAATAAAAAAGATAAACAAACGTACTTGTTTAACCTGTTGTAAATTTTTAACCAAAATACTCTACATAAATTCTTGGTGTCTCATACAGTTTTATACAATGTAATTGCACCGTTTCTGGTAAATGTGGCGTTAATTGTTCCCAAATAGCTATTGCCAAGTTTTCGGTGCTACACATTTTATCTGCCATAAAATCAACATCTAGGTTTAAATTTTTATGATCAAGTTTATCTATCGCATGTTCTTTAATTAGTTTGCTTAGTTTTTTTACATCATATAGAAAACCAGTATCAGGGTCAGGATTACCTTTAATAGTTACAAATAAATCATAATTATGCCCATGCCAGTTTTCATTGGCACAAACGCCAAACATTGCCTCATTTTTTTCCTTACTCCATTTTGGGTTTGCTAGTTTATGAGCAGCATTAAAATGTTCTTGTCTAGTTAAATACACCATCTCTTCGCACTAAAATTTTGGCAAATGTAAGGTTTCATAAAGTTTTAGTAAGTAACTGCCATTTTAAAACTTGTAAATTCTCAACTTTGCTGCAATGAAAATAATCGTTACAGCCGCCACCTCATTTGAAATACAACCTACGATGCAGGTATTTGCTGATAGCAATGTGCATTTTCAGGTAACAGGTATAGGCATGTTGGCCACTGCTGTTTCATTAACTAAATTGGTATTATTAGAAAAGCCAGATATTGTTATTCAAGCAGGAATTGCAGGTGCTTTTAATGCTAATTCGCCATTAGGTAAAGTAGTAGCAGTTAATACAGAAACCATTGGTGATTTAGGTGTAGAGGAAAATAGCGCATGGAAAGATGTATTTGATTTACAACTAGTTGATGCCAATAGCGTACCATTTACCAACAAGCAGTTACCCAACCCATATTTAGCGCAGCTAAATACCTTGACTTTAGAAGAAATGCCGGCCATTACGGTAAACGAAATTTCTACTAATCAGCAGCGCATTTTACAGTTGCAGACAAAATATAATCCAACAATCGAAAGTATGGAAGGCGCAGCACTGCATTATGTTTGCAATAGCTTTCAAGTACCATTTATTCAGTTACGTAGCATTAGTAATTATATTGGTGAGAGAGATAAAACCAAGTGGCAAATCCAACAAGCGATTACCAATTTGAACGAAGTTTTAATTGCGATGTTGCATCAACTTTTAAGCGAACAACGAACACAAAACACAGAACTTAAAACATAATCATTTTGAAACTGACTCTTGGCTTTTCGCCTTGCCCAAACGACACGTTTATTTTTGATGCCTTGGTAAATGGCAAAATAGACACTGATGGATTGGAATTTGATGTGCAACTTGAGGATGTGCAGACTTTAAATGAGTGGGCAAAAGCAGGTAAGCTTGATATATCTAAAATCAGTTATGGTGTATTGCCATTGGTGCTACATAATTATGTAACGCTCAATAGTGGCGGTGCTTTGGGTAAAGGTGTGGGGCCTTTATTAATTGCTAATTCTAAATTTGATATTGCCAATTTGCAGAGTAAAACAATAGCAGTACCAGGTGTAAATACCACTGCGCATATGTTATTTTCATTGGCTTTTCCTAATGCTAACAACAAACAGTTTTTGGTGTTTCATGAAATTGAAGAAGCGGTACTAAGTGGTAAAGTAGATGCAGGTGTAATTATTCATGAAAATAGATTTACCTATCAAGATAAAGGCCTTACAAAACTGATGGACTTAGGTGAATATTGGGAACAACAATTGCAAGTACCAATACCGCTTGGTGGTATTATTGCAAAGCGAGGTTTGGGTGATGAATTGGCAAAGAAAATAGACAGTTTAATTAAACAAAGCGTTGAATTTGCTTTTGCAAATTATCCTGAACTAACCGATTATACAAGACAACATTCACAAGAAATGAGTGAATCTGTCATGCGCCAGCATATTGATTTATATGTCAATAATTATTCTATCAACTTAGGTGAGGAAGGTAAAAAAGCAGTCACAACCATGCTTGATGTGTACCAGCAATTGCATCCAGAAACCAATATTGATAGAAGTAATGTTTTCTTATAGATATTTTAGTGCCAATAATTTTTACTAATAAAGCTAATTAAATCATCTGCCATTGCTTGTTGCTCAGGTACTTTAGGATGACCAGGCGTGTTCTTATAAGCAAAAAAGTGCGTAGCTATTTTTTTATCTTTTAATGATGCTACTGCTACTTCTATATAGCTAGGCCATTTTGAACCTTCTTTAGTTGCATCCATATTGCCTAAGCAGCAAATGATATTTGCCTTTGGATATTTGCTTCTAAGTGTTTTAATAAAATTTGCGTAAGCATTAATGATAAATTCTTGTGTTGGTTTTTCTTTTCCAAATTTGGCTTTAAACTCAACATGTTGTGGTTGATTAACTAACCAACTGTCATTTTGAAATAAATTGACTACAACAATATCTGACTGATAATTACTAAAATCCCATTTGCTGGTGCTATCATTTGGGTCTATTCTATCGTAAATTTCAGGCATTATTTGGTTGAACCAGCTTACCATTACACCAATGCCACTTTTGGCAGTGCAATGGTATTGCGCATTAAAATATCTAGCAGTAGTAGCTGCGTATGCTTTATAATTATTAAAAAATTCAGGTGTGCCAGCATCAGCTTTGCCCATAGGTACATCTACACCATGACCGCAGGTAATTGAGTTACCAAAAAATTCAATTTTTCGGGTTGAAAGTTTATTTGGCTTTACAATTTGTCCGTCAGCATCTATTTCAAAATTAAATATGCTGGTTATGCCATTATCGGTATTAGTTAGTTTAAATAATTGAATAGTATGTAGCTTATCATCCAAGTTAGAAACAAGTTCGTGATTCGCTTTTCCTTTGTTCAATTTTATTTTAACAGGCTCTTTATTATCTACTATTACGTAATAATAGTTATTGCCCAAGTTATCTGCCAATGTCGCTTTTATTGATGTCGTGCCTTTTACTTTCACAGTTACAGAACTACCGCTCCAATAAAAATTAGCACAAGAATCATTAAAACCTATTCTGCCCATGTATTGAACATTGGCATTGTTAAAAGCTACAGCCTTCTTTGTTGAAACTTGTGTATAGCTAGAAGTGAATATTAATACAGAAAAGAGCGCTAAAAGGATTTTGTTACTTTTCATAATGAGTAATCGAAATTGGGCTGTGAAATTTAATTAAAACTTTACTTAAGCTGTAATTTTTGCTTAAGGCGAATATAGTTAGGTTTCACAATTATTTAGTTGAGATATCTTTCTTCAAAGCCTTGCCATACACCTCTAATGCACGCTTACGAGCATCTTCGTGTACCAC
>JAAFHG010000415.1 GCA_013297585.1 Chitinophagales bacterium | reverse complement strand
GCGGTTTGCATTTGCTCTTTGCCCATTACATCGGTAATACGCAGTTGTAATTTAGTGGTGGAAATAGTATTATCTAATACAACGCCAAACACCCCACTACTCGGATTAGGGTAAACATTAATTTTTACATCAGCATTTATAAATTCCCCCACCCCAGCAATAACGCTTTTACAATAGGCTATACTACTATCACAGCCTGTACTATCGTATTTCACAAAAAAGAAGGGATTAGGTGAGGGGAAGTTACTCACTTGCATAGCGCATACCCAACCGCCATCACTAGTCATATTTATTGATGCAGCACCCTGTGCATTATCGCTAGACACACTATTTATTTTATAATTATAATGCCTGTTACTCAGTAAAACACCATTTTTTGTAAATTTAGTAATGCGCGAAAAAACATTTGTTGGTAAGTTAAATCTATATAGAGTATCTAAAATACCTGCCACTATTATATCTCCGTTTGGCATTTCATCTAAACATGTAAAACCATTATACAACTCTGCTTTATCAAAATTATAAATTTTCCAAATGGGTGGTTTGTTCATGCTATCAATATTAAACTTAACAATGTAAGAGCCCCGTATGTTATTACCCCCAATGGTTTGTGGGTATAAGTTAACACCCACAGCTACTAGTTTTTTATCTTTGGTTTGTATCATATCCAACAAATAGCCCCCAACTCCTAATCCATCCCAATCTTTTCTTACAATTACATTTCCTAAGCTATCTAATATCAAAATATTGTTGAACGAATTAGAACCACCAATGTACTGGTAACCCACAATGGCTATTTTTTTGCTGGCACTATCTTGCACTATGGCCTTACCATCTTGCACATTGGGAGTTGCTTTGCTTATTTTCTTCCGCCATAACTCGGTACCATTGGCATCAGTTTTTATAAGTAGTAAAGGAACTCCGCCAATTTGAAAATAACCAGTAATTAAAAAGCCACTATCTACACTAGCGGTTACCATTTGGGGGACTACTTGTTGCGTGTCTCTATAAATCTTTTGCCATAATGTATCTCCGTTCAAATTAAATTTAATGAATACACCAATGTATTTATTGTTACTATCGCGGACACAACCTGTATAATATATAAAATCACCTTGTTTGTAGTAGGAACGAGAGATAAAGGGATTATCCAAATATTCAAACTTGTTATTCCCATACTTTTTTGTCCATTGCACCTGACCCTGTGCGTTTAAACCCATCAGGCAAAGGCGATTGCTGTTACTATTGTTCGTATTTTCTACTATAATGCCTCCTGTTATATAGTTATTAGGTGTGGTTTCAAAAATGGCTTTGGCAGTATTGTTTAAAGCTCCTGGCACGAAGTGCCGAGTTCGGAAGCCTTGAGCCGATGTGCTAAGTGATATAATTATTAAAATAGTTGTTAAAAATGGATTCATTTTATTTTAATGTTTAATAACACATTACAGTTCTCAATACAACATTTCGACAGGCTCAATGTCCATGTCCGTGGTTGCTGAGCTTGTCGAAGCATTAATCTTGTTTTACTACTTTCGTTTTATAAATAATTTCTTTATTGCTTGTAACCGTAATAAAATACACCCCATTACTCAAATGCCTTATATCCACCGTGCTTTGGTTATTAGTAATTGCGGCTTGCATCAGCTCTTTACCCATTACATCGGTAATGTTTAGCTGTAATTTATTGGCATCGGTAGCATTATCTAATACAACGCTAAACACCCCACTACTTGGGTTGGGATAAATATTTAATTTATCATTTTTAATTTTTAATTCTTCTTCCCCCGCAATTACACTTTTACAATACGCCAAACTACTATCACAACCCGTGCTATCGTATTTTACAAAAAAGAAGGGATTGGGCGAGGGGAAATTATTTTCTTGTAAAGCACACACCCAGCCACCATCGCTGGTAAGGTTTATGGTAGTTAAAAATTGATCGTTATCTTTATCTGCTGCATTTTTTTTATACGTATAGTATTTGCTTCCTACTAATGCGCCATTAGTTTTAAACTCAGTAATACGAGTAAATCCATTATAGGGTAATCCTAAAATGCGTGTAGTATCAAAAGCACCACCAACTAATAAGTTACCATTAGGAAGCTCTACTATGCTTGAGAATATATTGCCTAGTTGAGGTCTATCAAAATTATAAATTTTCCAAATGGGTGGTTTGTTCATGCTATCAATATCAAACTTAACAATGTAGGAGCCTCTAATATTTATGCCCCCAACCGTTTGTGGGTAAAGGTTAGTGCCAACAGCCACTATTTTTTTATCCTTGGTTTGTATCATATCATACAAATAGCCTCCTGCGCCTGTGCCATCCCAATCCTTTCTTACAATTACATTTCCTAAGCTATCTAACACCAAAATATTGTTGTATGAGTTGGATCCACCAATGTACTGGTAGCCTACTATGGCTATTTTTCCGCTGGCACTATCTTGCACAATGGCCTTACCATCTTGCGCATTGGGGTAAGCCTTGGTTATTTTTTTGCGCCACAACTCGTTGCCATTGGCATCGGTTTTTATGAGCATGCACTTTCTACCAACGTTAACTGGGTCTTCAAACATTCCTGTAATTAAAAAGCCACCATCTATACTTGTGGTTAACATTTGAGGTAAAACATTATCAATTGTATCATAAAACCTTTTTTGCCAAAGGGTATCGCCATTAAAATTAAACTTAATTAATACTCCAATAAACTTATTGTTACTATCCAGCACACAAGTTGTGTAGTACAAATTATTCCCCTTCTTGTAATAGGAACGTGAAATAAAAGGATTATTTAAGTATTGAAATTTAGTATTACCATATTTTTTAAGCCATTGTACTTGCCCCTGTGCGTTTAGACCCATTATGCATAAACGATTAACAGATGCGCTGTCTGTAATAAACCCCCCAGCAATATAATTGCCAGGGGTAGTTTCAAAAATAGCTTTACTTATATTATTTTTTGCTTTAGGCACATAATGCCTAGTTCGGAAGCCTTGAGCCGATGTGCTAAGTGATATAATTATTAAAATAGTTGTTAAAAATGGATGCATTTAATTTTAATGTTTAATAACACATTACAGTTCTCAATACAACATTTCGACAGGCTCAATGTCCATGTCCGTGGTTGCTGAGCTTGTCGAAGCATTAATCTTGTTTTACTACTTTGGTTTTATAAACCACTTCTTTATTTTTAGTTACAGTAATAAAATACACCCCGTTACTCAAATGCTTTATATCCACCGTGCTTTGGTTATTAGTAATGGCGGCTTGCATCAGCTCTTTACCCATTACATCGGTAACACACAGTTGTAACTTATTTGTAATAATGGCATTATCTAACACCACAGTATATACACCACTACTTGGGTTAGGGAAAATGTTTAATTTATCATTTTTAATTTTTAATTCTTCTTCCCCCGCTAGTACACTTTTGCAATAGGCCAAACTACTATC
>JAAFHG010000020.1:10386-20209 GCA_013297585.1 Chitinophagales bacterium | reverse complement strand
TCGCTTAACTGTTAATGTACATGAAGAATAGAATTAAAGAACCAGTTATTATTGTTAGTTCTGTTATGCTGATATTGCTAGTTCTATCTATTATTAAATTACCTAATATTAAATACCTCAACAGTTATAAAAGTGTAGATATTTTGGCTGATGTACAAAAAGATACGCTTAAAACAACCGTATTAGTTGCTAATGACACTACTAGCAAATTAACCTTAAATGGTAAAAAAACTGATACTGCTTTAATAGCCGATTACAGTACTGATTCAGTCATGCGTTTGCTTACATTTTTTAATAAACTAGACCAAGCAAAGCCTCTTCATAAAAAAGTACGCATTGCATATTTTGGCGACTCATTTATAGAATCTGATAATATTACAGCCGATATACGCAAACATTTACAAACCCAATTTGGTGGCAATGGTATTGGTTTTTTACCTGTGCAATCTGTGGTTTCGGCACAGTATAGAAGTATCAATTTTTCTACAAAAGGCTTTTGGCAAGATTATCATTTTAAAAGCAATCCATACAAATTATCTTTGGGTTTAACAGGTCATATTTTTTATCCCTTAGGTAGTGTGACTACAGCTTATGCAAGCAAAAACAAAGAACCATTTTATGATATTAAACTTTATACAGGATTACACACTACTAACAAAGCACCTACCATTTTTATAGCCAAAGATGGCAAAGCAGCCACTATTAATGTGAGCAATACGCAACTAATTAATGAAACCTATATTAATGCCGCCAATGCGCCTGTAACCGATGTACGCATCTCAGCATCTGACAAAAAGCTACCTGTTTATGGCATTAGCATAGATAATAGTGAAGGTGTGTATTTAGACAACTATGCTTACCGTGGCAATAGTAGTTTATTGACTAATCTCATCACCAAAGAAATTTGGCAAGCTTTTAATAAGCATTTACGATACGATTTAGTAATATTACATTATGGGCTTAACGGTATTTCTCACGATGCTAAACAATTTCCTTGGTTTGAAAATAGTATGAATAAACTAATACAAACCATTAAACAAAACTTACCTAATACACCTATTCTTTTAATAAGTACTAGCGATATTGCATACAGGTATAATGGCAAGTATAGTACCGATAATTCTGTACCTTTTATGGTGGCTACGCAACAAAAAATTGCAACCAGTAACAAAGTGGCTTTTTGGGATTTATACAATGCAATGGGTGGCGAAAATACGATGGTGCATTGGGCAGAAGACAAGCCTACATTGGCTTACAAAGATTATACCCATGTAAACGATAAAGGCGCACAGAAAATAGCCGACATTTTTTACAACAGGTTAATGGCATCTAAAAAATATTATCAACAATACGCTAAAAAATAACGAGGCGCATGATGCGTATTGATGTACATAAACTGCTTAATCAGCTTGCGTTTGACAAGAATGACCCGCTATTATTTAATAGTGCGTTTTTCTTAATCTTCTTTGGTTTCTTTTTAACGGCTTACTTACTATTTCAAAAAACTAAGAATGCTAGAATTTATTTTTTAACGCTGTTTTCGCTCTACTTTTTTTACAAAACTTGTGGTTGGTATGTGGGCTTTATTTTAATAGCAGCGGTAGTAGATTTTAACATTAGTAAAATTATTTACGAAACAACCTCTAAACACGCCAAAAAGGTATTAATGACAATAAGCATTCTACTAAACGTAGGCTTGTTGTTTTACTTTAAATACACCAACTTTTTTATCGAGATCATAAACGATGTTTCGCAGCAACAGTTGCATCCGTTAAAGTTGTTATTACCAGTAGGTATCTCGTTTTACACGTTTGAAAATATAAGCTACACGGCGGATGTTTACAGACGAGAAATAAAGCCTGTAGATAAGTTTATTGACTACTTATTTTTCCTATCATTTTTTCCTAAGTTGATGATGGGACCAATTGTTCGTGCTGCCGATTTTTTACCACAAATAGAGAAAAAGCCTTTTGTAACTGATGAACAATTAGGGCAAGGTTTGTACTTAATTACAGCAGGCATCATTAAAAAAGTAGTCATAAGCGATTACATTAATGCCAATTATGTGATGTACATTTTCGATAATCCATCTGCACACACTGGCCTTGAATGTTTACTAGCGGTTTATGGCTATGCCATGGTTATTTATTGCGACTTTTCTGGTTATTCTGATATGGCAAGAGGTATGGCAAAATGGATAGGTTTTGAAATTAATCCCAACTTTTTATCGCCTTACCGAAGCAGTTCTATTACCGAATTTTGGCGCAGGTGGCATATCTCATTATCTAGCTGGCTAAGAGACTACATTTATATACCGCTTGGTGGCAACCGCGGTGGTTATTTTAATACTTATAGAAACCTATTCATCACCATGTTGATTGGTGGTTTTTGGCATGGTGCAAGTTGGAATTTTATTGCTTGGGGCGGCTTACATGGTACAGCTTTGGCACTACACAAACTGCAAAAAGATTATGAGAAAAAGCCGTTGCTAACAATTCCTCGTTCGCCTAAGTTAACGACATGTATTAATAAAATATTGGTAGACTTGCCAGTATTTACAGTACCTTATTCGCCTGCACTCACCAAGATGTTGAAAGTAATGGCTACTTTTCATTTTGTATGCTTCGGTTGGATATTTTTTAGATGCGATTCTTTTGCAGATAGTTGGGCTTTTATCAACCAAATTTTCTCGCATTTTAGTATTACCGTTTTACCACAATTGGTGGCTAATTATGCCAATGTAATTATCATGCTGTGGATAGGTTTTTTGCTGCATAGCATCACCACACCTACAGAACTAGAATATCAACGCTTTTTAACCAAACTATCTACACCACTTAAAATTGTGTACTTATTTGCAGCTATTTACTTGGCTATTCAGTTTAAACAAGCAGATGTAATTAAGCCAATTTATTTGCAGTTTTGATGTTTTAAACGGATTAATTCTATACAATATATCAGGCGCACACTAATGAAACTAGCTGTAGATGTAAAACGCACAATACACACCAAATACTTTATTAATAGTTATTGATTGGGTAAATAGAACAGGAAATACATACATAAATTAGAAAAATACACTATGTATTTTTTACTACAATAGCTTTTTATTACAAAGGATGGATTAATTTTCATGCCCTTACTCATACAAAAACCCCAACGTTTTAAAAAAACGTTGGGGTTTTTGTTATATAAAATAATAATACTTGTTAAGCAGATTTTTCTTCTGAAACTGTTGTATCATCAGATACTTCTGATGCATCAGCTTCAACAACCGGTGTAACTTCTACAGCATCAGCTTTTTTTTGTGTACGACCACGGCGTGTTTTCTTAGCTGTCTCAGCAGAAGTTGAAGCAGTTTTGCCGTAAACATCGTTAAAATCAACTAACTCAATCATAGCCTTTTCAGCGTTATCACCTGGGCGGATACCTAGTTTAATAATGCGTGTATAACCACCTGGGCGAGCAGCTATTCTTGGACCCACTACTGTAAATAATTCTTTAACCGCTTCTTTATTTTGCAAATGCGCAAAAGCTAATCTGTGGTTGTGTGTTATTACGGCAGCGCTTTCTGTTTTTTTAGTTTTAGTTAGCAACGGCTCAACGTAGCTACGTAATGCTTTAGCTTTAGCCAAAGTAGTAACAATACGTTTGTGCATAATAATTTGAGCTGCTAAGTTATTTAACAAAGCGACTCTGTGTGCCTTCTTGCGGCCTAAATTGTTGATTTTGTCTCCGTGACGCATGACTGATTGTTTTTAAGCCTCACACCGTGTCAGGATTTGTGAGGTTGCCCTAACCCCTAAAGGGGAACTAGATAGCGGTTATAAAATTAATTGCCTTTAATTACCCCTTTAGGGGCAAGGGGCTAATTATCAAGATTATCTAAGCCTAATTTTTGTAAATCCATACCAAAGCTTAATCCTCTTTCAAGCAAAACTTGCTCAATTTCAGACAAAGATTTTTGACCGAAGTTTCTAAATTTCATCAAATCTTCTTGTTCATATTGAACTAACATACTCAATGAATCAATTTTTGCAGCTTTCAAGCAATTAAATGCACGTACAGAAAGATCTAAATCTTCAAGTGGTGTTTTTAATACTTTACGTAATTGTAAAATTTGTTCATCAACTACATCATCTTTCTTCTCTTCTTTATTATCAAAAGTGATATTCTCATCAGTGATAATCATTAAGTGTTGAATCAAAATACGAGAAGCTTGCTTTACAGCATCTTCTGGATGGATAGTACCATCAGTAACCACATCTAGAATTAATTTTTCATAGTCAGTTCTTTGTTCTACACGATAGTTTTCAATTAAATACTTCACATTTTTAATGGGAGTATGTATTGAATCTATTGAGATGTAACCAAAAACACTGTCTTTAATTTTATTTTCTTCGGCAGGTACATAACCACGGCCTTTAGCTACAGTTAATTCAATATCTAATTTAGAGGTTGTATCCATTACACAAATAACTAAATCAGGGTTCATTACTTGAAAGCTTTGTGAAGCTTCGCCAATCATACCTGCAGTAAATTCTGTTCGACCCTTAATAGAAAGCGTAATTTTTTCAAAAGAAATATCACCGTCTACAATCTTTTTGAAGCGTACTTGCTTTAAATTTAATATAATCTCGGTAACGTCTTCAGTAACGCCTTTCATAGTTGCAAACTCATGATCAACACCTTCGATTTTTATACCAGTAATAGCATAACCTTCAAGGCTGTTAAGCAAAACTCTGCGTAAAGCGTTACCGATTGTTAAGCCATAACCTGGCTCAAGCGGACGGAATTCGAATTGACCGTCGAAATCAGATACTTTCTGTAATACAATTTTGTCCGGCTTTTGGAAGCTTAATATGGCCATATTAAAACTTGTTTTTTATTTACCCTAAACCCTTTTATAGGATTTAGGAATGTATGAGTATGATTTGAAAATTTCGTAAGTCGCTAGTCGAATAAACGTGAGTTAGACTTGCGTAAATCCGATTCTCGATTTCCGTTAACTACTATTTACTATACAATTCCACAATCAATTGTTCCTTAATATTTTCAGGAACAGATTCTCTTTCAGGATATGTTATAAAAGTACCTTTTTGGTCTGCTTCATTCCAATCAACCCAGCTGAACTTAGGGTTTTTACCACGTGTTTTGCTAGTAATTGAAGTATTAACAGCACTTTTATTTTTGTAAGAAATAATATCACCAGGTTTACAAGAATATGAAGGCACATTCATTACGTCACCATTAACAGTGATGTGCTTGTGCGCAACTAACTGTCTTGCTTCAGGACGGCTAGCAGCCAACCCTAAACGGAAAACCGTATTGTCTAAACGAGCTTCTAACAATTTAATCAAGTTTTCACCTGTTACACCTTTAATACGAGAAGCTTCTTCGAAAGTTTTACGAAACTGACGCTCTAACAAACCGTAGGTGTATTTTGCTTTTTGTTTTTCTCTCAACTGTAAAGCGTACTCACCAAGCGTTTTACGCTTACGAGTTGCACCATGTTGTCCAGGAGGGTTGCTGTTTTTTGTTAACCATTTACCGTTGCCCAAAATTGGCTCACCGTAAATTCTAGAGATTTTGGTCTTAGGACCAGTGTAACGTGCCATGTGTAATAAAACTTTATATGATTTTTTAGTGAATGATGAACGATTGTTAAAAAATCAAAAAACTTAATCGCTCATCCAATTATAAATAAATTTGAAATTTGTTACTACAATTTTCAAATAGATTAAACTCTTCTTTGTTTTGGAGGACGACAACCATTGTGTGGCATAGGTGTAACGTCTTTAATTGAAGTTACTTCAATACCGTTTTGAGCGATAGAACGAATAGCACCTTCACGACCAGAACCTGGACCTTTTACAAATACATCTACCCTTTTTAAACCTGCATCAACTGCAACTTTAGCTGCATCCGCAGCCGCCATTTGTGCAGCGTATGGTGTGTTCTTTTTAGAACCACGGAAGCCCATTTTACCCGCAGATGACCAAGAAATAACTTGACCTGATTTGTTAGTAAACGCAACAATAATGTTGTTGAATGTTGCACTAATTCTTACTTCGCCAGCAGCATCAACTTTCACGATACGTTTTTTGGCTGCGGCTTTAGCGCTGTTTTGCGCTTTTGATGGTTTTGCCATTTTGTTTGTTTGAGGTAATCTTTAAAAAATGAATATGTCCCTACTTTCTTAGCTAGATGCTAGAATATCTGGCGACTTTGTAACTATAAAAAAAGCAGAAATTCCAAACCCTGAATTTGAGTTTGGAATTTCTGTTTCTTATTTACTATTTCTTAGCAGCTTTCTTTTTACCAGCAACAGTTTTACGCTTACCCTTACGAGTACGGCTGTTGGTTTTTGTACGCTGACCACGTACCGGAAGACCTTTACGGTGACGAAGACCACGGTAACAAGCGATATCTAATAAACGTTTAATGTTCATTTGAGTTTCACTACGTAATGCACCTTCAACT
The DNA here is from genome assembly GCA_013297585.1 of Chitinophagales bacterium. Taxonomy (GTDB): domain Bacteria; phylum Bacteroidota; class Bacteroidia; order Chitinophagales; family Chitinophagaceae; genus Parasediminibacterium. The sequence goes on along the minus strand of JAAFHG010000020.1, from coordinate 13,726 downwards.
TTGAATTCAGCATTAATCAGATTACGAATAGCAGTTTGCTCATCGTCATTCCATTGATTAACTTTTTTATTAAGATCAATACCTGCTTCGTTTAAAATTTGTTGAGCTCTACTACGACCAATACCATAAATATAGGTAAGTCCAATTTCGCCTCTTTTATTTTTTGGTAAGTCTATACCGGCAATACGCGCCATAATTATTTATTTCTTATTTGTGATTTACGATTTCTGATTTGTTTAATTCAAACCCGAGAATTACCCTTGACGTTGCTTAAAGCGAGGGTTCTTTTTGTTAATTACATAAAGCTTGCCTTTACGCTTAACAATTTTACAATCTGCACTACGCTTTTTAATAGCTGCTCTAACTTTCATTGTAGTTTATTTATCCTATTTGATAAAAGCCTTTGCCTTGTGGCTAAGGGCTAATTTTACTTATTTGTACCTGAAAATAATTCTGCCTCTACTTAAGTCGTAAGGACTCATTTCTACACCAACTTTATCGCCAGGCAATATTCTGATGTAGTGCATCCTCATTTTACCTGAGATAGTAGCCAGTATTTCATGACCATTCTCTAATTTAACCTTGAACATAGCATTGCTTAATGCTTCAAGTATCTTACCGTCTTGTTTAATGAGTGCTTGTTTAGACATATTTTTTTTCGGGCTGCGAAGATAGAGGGAATAGACTGAAATAAGAAAAATTAGTGTATAATTTTTGAAATATTGTGGATAATATTTTGTTTTCAGCCTTTATTAAGGCCCAAAATGTGCAAAAACACGATTATTGAATGTTTTACGAGCAAAAAAATCCCACTTTCTCAAGCGGGATTCAAAAATATCTATTTCTGGAATTACAATGCAATTTGTTTTTCTGTCATCATTCTTCGCAAGTTTATTAAACCGTAACGCATTCTGCCCAAAGCAGTATTAATGCTACTATTAGTTACATCTGCTATCTCTTTAAAACTCATGCCTGCAAAATGCCTAAGCACAATCACCTCTCTTTGCTCTTCTGGCAACAAATCTAACATGCGCCTAATCTTATCGTGACTTTGGCTTTGAACCATTTTAGTATCAGCGGCATCACCTACTGACCCTATCAGTTCAAATACGTCTCTTTCGTCGCTAGCCACAAAATGCGTACGTTTTATTTTTCTAAAATAATCTACACAAAGGTTATGCGCAATTCTAAGTGCCCAAGGCAAAAACTTTCCTTCTTCGTTGTAGCGATTACCACGAAGAGTATCTATTATTTTAATAAATACTTCTTGAAAAAGATCCTCTGCTAAATACTTGTCTTTAACAAGAAATAGAATAGAGGAATAAATTTTGTCTTTATAGCGATATACTAATACCTCTAGGGCATTGACATCACCATTTTGGAATACGTTTATTAATTGCGTATCCGTCGCCTGGGCAAACATCTTCATAAGGTCGGTTTTTTAAAAAATTAAGTTAAAAAAATCGATAGGATAGTTGGATACGAAAATGCATCCACACATGTACGGTTTCAGCATTTCTAACGTAATATTAGAGATGATATTTTAACTAACTGATTTTAAATAGACTTTGTGAAAAAATATGAGTGAACCATTTAGGTTATTCACAATATTTGCAAGGCAAAAGTTGGGGATAGTAATAACGCGGTATTTACTATTTTATTTCACAGTACTGTAGATAAATGATATAAACTTATTGATAATCAATTTTATGCTAACGATATGTAACAATTAAAAATGCAGAAAAAGAATAATTATATTTTATTTTTTCTTAATAAAATGTAAGCGACAACACGCCTATTCAATTGCCAATCTGTTAGGTTATCTGCCATATCGTAAGTTGCATTTGGTGCTGCGGTAAAGCTTCGCAAAAAATGAAGTAAATAGCGTTTAAAAATTGATTTTCAATATATTATAAAGCTGAAAACACCTCTCTGTTCACATTTAGATAATTTTGAATTATGGCTATATGTATCTTTCATATTAATATATAAAAAATATTTTTAACTTCTGATTTCATGTAACAGAAGTAATTTTACCAAACTATTTAACATCTATTCTGCCACTGTTAATTTTGTAAGCGCCCTTTAATATTTATATTCTACGTGGGTTTAATGCTGATTTGTAAGGCAGTGAAATATAACATCTGCTATCGATTCTTAGGTTTCGTTGTTACGAACCTCGCTTAAAACGGCATTTACTGAAGCAGGTATACGTTAAATCGCAAATAATTCTAGGCAACATTTAGAATCTCTGTCTGAATTTAACAGCGCAGCGTAGATAAATAACTAATATAATTGATACTATTTTGGCTTTACCAAATACATCATTAGCTTGTTTACTGCTAAATACATCATAACTACAATACCTATTGAATAATTAGATATAAAAAGAGAACGTACGTTGTAATAGTAAAATAATTTAAGGTATTTGCGTAACAAATTGAAGTTAGCTACAAATAACACTAATATAAGCGCTATTTGTGGCAAGAAGAAAATAATGGCAGTTTATAATTCTAGTTTTAAACAAACTCTTAGATGCGCTCACCTCTAATAATATTTGCCACCCTATATTTATAAATTTATTTTAATACAAATAGGTATAAATAACTGAACTTGATTACTATAGCCCAATAATATGACCCCGATTGTAGCAGCTGGCCCAAAGTGCAGCGCAGTAGAACGAGATTAATAGCGCAAAGCGCTACCTCTGCTTGGCTTTGCATAAGCACCTCGCTACCACACAAAAGAGGCTGTCTCAAAAGGGCAGCCTCTTTTGTGTGGTATGGGGTTAGTACTTATTCATGTTGGTGGAAAAAAAAGTGGTGTTATTGTGTAATAAAGTTGGTTGTTTTATTGTCTTTGTAGTATGGCAATAGGCAATGTATTACAACCAGTCTTTAAGAGCTACTCACAGCAAGTTGGTCGTATATTTTATAAGCAAATGGCACGAATTAAAGATACATGAATTGCGCATTATGGCATCAGAGATGCCTTTTATCTACACTTCGGGATGCCGTAAACGAACAACCCGAAGAGCGGAAAAGGATTGGTTAATTTGTATTTGTTGTAGCGAATGCTACGTGTTTAGGAACGGCGTAGGCAAGGCCTTACGCCGAGTACGAAGGTGACAAACTACGCCTAGTTGGGGTACAAGAAAGCTTTATTATTTGTTGAGTGAACAATTGCAGCAACTTAAAATTGGCAGGGATAAATTCTTTGACATACTCAGAGCCAACCATTTACTCATACAGCCCAAACGCAGCTATCATGTAACTACCAACTCGCATCATCGGTTCAAGAAGCATCACAATTTAATTCTTGACACAGTAATAAATAGACC
>JAAFHG010000020.1:0-10376 GCA_013297585.1 Chitinophagales bacterium | reverse complement strand
GTGGGTATCGGACATAACGTATATAGGCAAAAGAGAAAAGCCTTGTTATTTAAGCTTGGTTACAGATGCTTATTCCAAGAAGATTATGGGTTACTATGTTGCAGATAATATGTACACAGAAAGTAGTTTGAATGCTTTAAAAATGGCTATTAAAAGCAGAAAAGACAAAGGATTGGCATTAATACATCATTCAGACAGGGGCTTGCAATACTGTGCCGATGCATATCAAAAAACGCTAAATAAAAGTGGTATAAAATGCAGCATGACAAACAATGGCGACCCTTATGAAAATGCAGTAGCCGAAAGGATTAATGGCATATTAAAGCAAGAATTTATGATTGATTCTTACCATCAGGATACGCCAATTATGAAAATTATTGTAAAAGAAGCTATTGACGTTTATAACAATCTAAGACCACATTACTCTAATTACATGCTAACACCAGAATTAATGCACAAGCAATCTGAAATACAAATGAGAACTTATAAAACAAAAAACAGCAGCAAGTGTAACCTTGCTACTGTTTAAAAACGTACTTTTATTTATTGTTAATCTTGTATCGTTATTCTAGGACTAGACAGTTTATTAAACCACTATGGCATTACAACCGTGTCTATCACGTGTATTACACCATTGCTTTGGTTTACATCGGCAATAGTTACATAACTTTTACCACCTTTTGCATCGGTTAATACTACTTTTTTACCTTCTAAAGATGCTTTAAGTACGCCACCTTGTACGGTTGTTAATGATGCTGTACCATTACCATCTTTAATGGCCTTTAACACATCTTTTGCTGTAAACTTACCTGCTACTACATGGTAGGTTAAAATTGAAGTAAGGGTAGTTTTGTTTTCTGGTTTTACCAAAGTGCCTACGGTACCTGCTGGCAACTTATCGAAAGCGGCATTTGTAGGTGCAAATACAGTGAAAGGCCCTTTACTAGATAGTGTTTCTACCAAGCCGGCAGCTTTTACAGCAGCTACTAATGTGGTGTGGTCTTTAGAATTTACTGCATTTTCAACAATGTTTTTGGTTGGATACATTTCTGCACCACCTACTATTACTGTTTTTTGTGCAAATGATGCATTTAATAAAAATGCTGACGTTAATAAAAGCGCAATTTTTTTCATGATTTTTGTTTTTGTTATTTTATTTGTTACAGCAACAACTACGAACAGCATTGTAGTTTGGTTTTTTTAAAATGTTAAAATGAAGCATCTGTTTAAGTTTTAGCTACTACTTAGATATTAACTTACCACATAGCAGTACAAGTATATATTTTTTTGCAAAATGAAAGGAGAATACAGTGCATACCCTATTTTATCTTTCTAATTAAATATTATATGTATAGCACCGCAGTAAGTAATAAGAATTTTTACTATAAAAAATTGGTACGTATTAAATAATGGTAAATAAACAACCATGGTATATTTTGGTGCAATCATTTGCGTGCAGGTACTTATCTTCGCAACTATCTGTATATTTTAATATGAAGTATCTATTAATAGCATTTATTGTAATAACGGCGGCTTGCAAAAGCAGCAATAACTATCAAGAAGCAAGTAGTGCTTTAGATGCGGGTAGAGAGTTTATAGATGCCTCGCTAAAAGGTGATTTTGCAAAAGCTTACTTTTATATGCTGCAAGACGCTGAAAACAAGCAATTTTTAGATAAAATAGAAACCGATTATCGTGAAAAAGATAGAGATGGTAGAGAGCAGTTTAGGCAAGCATCTATTAACATAGGTGAGATTACAGACATTACAGATACCGCTACCATTATTAATTACAGCAACTCGTACGATAAAATAGGTAGAAAAATAAAAGTTGTATACCTAAATAATAGATGGGTGGTAGATTTTAAATACACATTTAATCCTAATTTATAAGCAAATAATAAGCAAAAGCAATCATTAAAAAAACACAATAACTATGACAACAACAAACGTTCTTCATCCGTGGCATGGCGTAAGTTTTGGCGAATTTGCACCAAGAGTGGTAAATGCAATTATTGAAATACCACAAGGCAGCCGTTGTAAATACGAAATTGATAAAGCGAGTGGTTTATTAAAACTAGATAGAATTATCTACTCATCTTTTCATTACCCGGTAAACTATGGTTTTATACCACAAACCTACGGTGGAGATAAAGATCCGCTTGATATTTTAGTAATTACCTCTTTGCCTTTAGTTCCATTAACTTTAGTAGAAGCAAAAGTGATAGGCGTAATGCAAATGATAGATGGTGGCGAGGCAGATGATAAAATTATTGCTGTAGCTGCTAACGACCCAAGTGTGAATCACCACAACAATATTGAAGAATTACCGCAGCACTTTTTTAGCGAATTAAGACACTTTTTTGAAGAGTATAAAGCTTTGGAAAATAAGAGTGTTAAAGTAGAAGAATTTGGAGATAAAGCAAAAGCAATGAGCATTGTATCAGAAGCAATTGCTTACTATAAAGAGACTTTTATAAAATAATAACCATTGACCAAAATGACCATTACAACTATTATTATCTTATTGATAATAGGACTGATTGCAGGTATGCTTAGCGGTATGGTAGGTGTAGGTGGTGGTATTATTATAGTACCAGCCCTAGTGTATTTTTTAGCATTTTCGCAAAAGTCTGCACAAGGTACATCACTAGGTATTTTACTATTACCTGTTGGTATTTTGGCAGTTACAGAGTATTACAAGCATGGTCATATAGATGTAAAAGTGGTATTAATGGTGTCTGCGGGTTTTTTAGTGGGCGGTTATTTTGGTAGCAAACTAGCAGTAGTATTACCAGAGCAAACACTTAAAAAAATATTTGCATTGATGCTTATTTTAACGGCCATTAAAATGCTGTTTATAGATAAGGACAAACCTAATGAAAAGCCAGTAACTAAAACAACTTCGCAGACAGTAACAGAAAAAAAATAACTGGTTGTATACTTACAATTGCAACCCTATATTTGCAAAAAATAAACGAACATGGAAGCAAAACAATCTACTGCTAAATACTGGGTGTACTTTTTTATATGGCTAGCTATTATGATAGTGATGTTATATGACGTAAACGGATTTACTCGTAAATTCTTTTGGTTGGCTTTACCTGGTGTTTTTACATATTTTGTAAAGGCGATGAACTTGATAGACGAAAATACACCTGCTTAGTTTTAACTTTATCACCTTATAATGAACAAAAAGCTGTCCCAAAAGGATGGCTTTTTTGTTGCCCAAACCTTCTAATAGGGCTAAAAGTGCAGTGTTCCAATATTTTAATTCAATTATTCTAATTTTATTTTTAGATTTGTCTAAATTTAAAATTAGAACACTGGAATATGCACACTAAAATAGGGCTATTATTGGTTACATTTCAATTACTAGTAACAATAGGAAAATCGCAGACAAGCACCTTAGTTGGCAGCATAAAAGATGTGTACAAGCACCCAATTGCAGGCGCAACAATTACATGCGAAAAACAAAGTGTAATAAGCGATAGTAATGGCAAATTTGAATTGCAGCGCTTATCAATTGGTAAAAAATATTTGGTAGCCAAGCACACAAGTTTTAAAACTTTTACAAGCACCATTAATACAGTAGCGAACCAGCAAAACAGCATTACTATAGAATTAGAATCAAGTAGTGATTTACTAGAAGAAGTAGTTATAACTGGTTCGGCTACATTAAGCTTACTAAAAGAAAATCCAGTAACCATTACTAATGTATCTAGCAAAATGATGGATAAAACAGTAGAAACAAATATTATAGATGCATTAGTAAAACATGTACCAGGCTTGAACGCAGTAAAAACTGGCCCCAATATTTCAAAGCCATTTATACGAGGGCTTGGGTACAATAGAGTATTGACTTTATACAACGGTATGCGACAAGAAGGCCAGCAATGGGGTGATGAACATGGCATAGAAGTAGATGGATACAATATTCAAAAAGTGGAGGTAATAAAAGGACCAGCTAGCTTGCTATTTGGGTCAGATGCCTTGGCAGGTGTAGTAAGCATACTGCCTAATATACCAACAGAAAAAGATAGTACGTTACGGGTAAAATATGTATCAGAATATCAACACAACAATGGCTTAATAGGTAATGGTATAAGACTAAGTAAATACAATACCCATTGGCTTTGGCAAATAAATGGTGCATTTAAAATAGCCAAAAACTACAGCAATGCTGTTGACCAAAGGGTGTACAACACAGGCTTTAAAGAAGTAAACTTGGCAGGTCTAGTGGGCTATCACAAAGGCGACAACTATAGCCAACTTAGCGCTACATTTTACAACAACTTTCAAGGTATACCAGACGGTAGCAGAGATTCTATCAGCAGACAATTTACCAAACAGGTAAACGAAGGGGCTTTGGATGATATTACAAACAGACCAATAGTGAGCCAAAATGAATTGAATAGCTACACATTAAGCCCTCTACACCAACAGATTAAGCACATTAGATTGTTCACCAACAATCATTACAATATTGGCAATAGTGCCATTGATGCAACGCTTGGCTTTCAGCAAAATACACGCATAGAATACACCCATCCTACCCATCCTACGCAGGCTGGTTTACACGTACAACTACAAACCATTAATTATGGTTTAAAATACACATTACCTACCATTTCAAATATTGAACTAACTATTGGCACCAATGGTATGCATCAAAAAAATACCAGTAAAGATGCGACTGATTTTCCTATACCTGACTATCAATTGACAGATATTGGCGGGTATATTTATGGCAAATGGAAAAGCGATAGATTAACCCTAAGTGGCGGATTTAGATTAGATACAAGGCATGTAAAAGCTGCTGATTTTTATGTTGGTAACAATGTAAATACAGGCTTTGATAGACAATATTATTTACCTGATACTGCCGGTGCAACATTACAGTTTCCTAAGCTAGACAAGCGCTTTACTGGTACGTCTTTAAGCATTGGTGCTACTTATCAGCTATACAACAATATTACCCTGAAACTCAACATTGCTAAGGGTTATAGAAGTCCAAGCATTACAGAAATCGCTTCTAATGGCTTAGATCCTGGTGCGCATATTATTTACCTAGGTAATAGAAATTTTAAGCCAGAATTTAGCTTTCAGCAAGATGTAAGTGTGCTGGCAAACTTTAAAACTATCAACGCTTCTATCAGCGTATTTAACAATTATATCAGCAACTATATTTACCTCAATCAACTAGCTGATGCAAATGGCAATGCGATTACAGATGCACAAGGCAACAAAACATTTCAGTACCAGCAATCTGCAGCAAGATTGTATGGTATAGAAGCCACTTTTGACTTTTACCCAAAACTTTGGCAAGGGTTAAGCATAAAAAACAGTGCTGCTATAGTTTATGGTTTTACCCAAAATCCCGCTTTCAAAGACGCTGGTATTAATGGTGCTTATTTGCCCTTAATACCACCAGCAAAATGGCTTTGTAGCATAGAGCAAAGTCTACAAACAAAGTCACTTCTAATACCAAACATTAACCTGAATGTCGAGACAGAATACGTGGCTGCACAAAACAGATATTTAGCCCTGTACAACACAGAAACATTTACGCCAAGTTATTTACTAGTAAATGCTTCAGCGAGTACTAATATTAAGTATGGTAAGCGTGGCAACTTACAAGTACAAGCGCAAATCAATAACCTATTTGACAAAGCATACCAAAGCCACTTAAGTAGATTAAAGTACTTTGAATACTATAGTCAATCAACATATGGCAGTATGGGCATTTACAATATGGGTAGAAATATTTGTGTAAAACTGATAGCAGAGTTTTAAAACATTAATACCGTTTTACTACTCTTAACCGATGCGTTCTTAAGCCAGTATCGCTGCTAATTATACCAGCACTATCAATAGTGTCAATTCTTACTCTGCCGCTTGCATGAATGATTTGGTGATTATTAAGCATAATACCAACATGGGTAATAAAGCCAGCTTCATTATCGAAAAAGGCAAGGTCACCACAAACAGCCTCTTCTAAAAAGCCCAAAGCTTCGCCTTGTTCTGCTTGCTGGTAAGCATCTCTTGGTAATTGTTTATTAAATAGTTTATACACTTGCTGCGCAAAACCACTGCAATCAATACCAAACAATGTTCTGCCGCCCCACAAGTATGGTGTATTTAAAAAAAAGCCAGCAAAATTTGTGATATTCGACTCTGCAAAAGCCGAACTCGCACTATCAATAAATACGTTCTTAGTTATACCGCTATACTCTATGTTAAAAATATCAAGTTGCAAAGGGGTATCATAAAATGGTGTACCCAAGCTTACCCAGCAAGGTTTATTATTAATTCGCAGTAATCCAAAATTATTTGCTATAAACTTAGTTGTAGTAACAACCTCATCAGTAAAAGCCAATTGTACCCGCTGACACCAACCAATATAACCATCGTACAAGCATTTAATTTGTACAAATTCTTTTTGCACTTCTAATACTTCGGCAAATTCACCAAGCAACAATTGGCTAGTCATTTCACTTCTATGGTCGGGCTCTTTACGCAACGGACAAACAGCCACAATGCTTGCTACAAAACGCATGCTTTAATTATTTTACAAACAAGTTATGGAAATTATACTTTGGTGCATCTAAACTGTTATCATTGTGATTTATTACTTGTGAACACAGACAAATATCAACATATCACCGAAACTGAATTGCTACAAAAATTTGCTGAAGATGGCAATAATTTTTGGCTTGGCATTTTGCTGCAACGCTATACATTGTTGCTATTTGGTGTGTGCATGAAGTATTTAAAAAACGAAGAAGCGGCTAAAGATGCGGTGCAACAAATATTTTTAAAAGCAATTACAGAGCTTCAAAAATATAAAGTAGACTACTTTAAAAGTTGGCTATATATGGTTGCAAAAAACCATTGCCTAATGAGGCTAAGAGACAAACATGTTTTTGTAGATGTAGACAATGTACAGCCGATGGCAAATGAAGAATTTGACATACTTGCTTTGCAACAAAAAGAAAAAACACTATCGTTAATAGAAGAATGTTTACAATACTTGCAGCCTGACCAAAAAACCTGTGTAACTTTATTTTATTTGCAAAAGAAAAGCTACGTGCAGGTAGTAGAGCAAACAGGCTTTACTATGATGCAGGTAAAAAGCCACATTCAAAACGGTAAGCGTAATTTAAAAAACTTGGTAGAAAAGAAAATGTAACCACAAACAATGGCAGATGTAACCAACATATTGCACGATGACGAGTTGAATGACGAACAACTGATGAATTACTTAGAAGGTAATTTATCAGATGAAGAACGCCATGCAATAGAGCTACAAATGCTTGAAGATGACTTTACAAATGATGCTGTAGAAGGCTTAGAAAACATTACTAACAAAGCGCAGCTACCAACCTATGTAGAGCAATTAAATCGCCAATTACAAAAAACAATTGCTGCAAAAAAACAGCGAAAAGCAAAGCGTAAATTAGCAGACAATCAATGGCTAATTATATCTATCTGCGCTGTACTTGCTATTTGTGTTTTAGGCTATTACATGCTACATTTAAAAGGCTTTATTTAAATTGTTTACAATCTACATAGCCTTTGTATCAATGTCTCATGTTCAGGAAATTCTTTTACCAGTTCATCCGCTTTCGCCAGTTCAAAATCCGCAAAATCAAAGCCCGGCGCAACGGTGCAGCCTACAAAACTAAACTCACTATTTGGTGCAGGCTCACTTGCAAACCAACAACCCGCAGGCACAACAGCTTGAAAAACCTCACCATTTAGCAAATTATTACCAAGCTTAATTATTTCCAAACTGCCATTGTGATGAAGTACGTAAATCAACAAGGTTTGCCCAGCATAAAAATGCCAACATTCATCGCTTTGTATTTTATGAAAGCCTGAAAAATTACCTTTTTCTAATAAAAAATAAATAGCGGTGCTAAAAACTCTATCACCTACAAACCTTTCGGGTAAAGCATTACGAGCAAGTAACTCATCGCTTCTATAAGTTTCTTTGTAGTAACCGCCTTCAGGATGCGGTAGCATTTCAAAATAATTTACCAGTTTTTCAGCTGAAATCATATATAATTATTTTATTATAATAAATTCGCATTACCTGTATCAAATAGGTAGCTCAACAGACAAACAACAGCTAATTAGACTGGGGTTCGATTAAAGATTGTACTATTCGAGGGGAGTCTATCGAACCCCATATTTGATGCCTATATTTACAAATAACTCATTGATAATGAAAGAAAAAGGGCTGTTGGTTTTAGACCAACAACCCTTGAGTTTCGAGAGAAATTTTAAAAGTGGAGCTGAGGGGAGTCGAACCCCTGTCCAAACAAATCCGCCATAAGTCTTCTACATGCTTAGTTCATTATTAATTGTCGAGATAAAACCGGGAGTGAACAAACCAATTTTATCCTTAGCTGAATTCCCGATAGCTATCGGGACTATTTGTCGCAGTCACAGCCTTCTGAAACAGCATCCTGTGTTTAGTTTGAGTCGGCGGCGGAACTTGGTAACAGAACAACCTGTTCGGCGGCCCGAATGGTTACTTAATCACTGATTAAGCAGCCATGGCATACTGTGTATTGCCATTTGAGTTTTGAATATTCAGATTTAAGTGCTAATTATCCAACGCACTGCATGCTTATACCTACAAAGAACTTTGCTGTCGAAACCAGTACAGCCCCATTTTTATCTTTAAAGCTAACTAGAAAATCTTGAAACTAGTTTATCAATTAATTCTTGATAGTTATTTAAATTCTCAATATACTTTCTACTTTTCATTTGTTTGATATGACCTTCTATTTTCCTTGCCTGTGCATACTCTAATTTATCTATTGAAAGATACACTACCCAATCATTCGCCTTAGTAGTAAAGCAATCTTCAAAGGCTTTCAGTTTATGCTCTAAAAGCCTTTGTTCGAGTGACAGACAACTACCAATGTAGTATTTATCAATTTGCTTTGAATAAAGAATATAGACAACTGCCATATCTACCTATTTAAATTATCCAACGCACTGCATGCTTATACCTACAAAGTCCCGATAGCTATCGGGATTGCTGTCGAAACCAGTACAGCCCCATTTTATTTTAAACCTATAAGGTTTTGGCAACCTTAGAGGTCTGGCCAGATATTTTATAACCAGCTTCATACTTTCAATGTTACTTCGTTGCGTCGCACACTTGTACGGTTAGATACGTTGCGCAGCTTTTATCGAAGCGATTATACTTACCAAACTTGATAAGCATAAAAGAAAGTCAGTTGGCAAAAATAGGTACAAATTTCTTTCTACACTAATCAATCATTACCTACTTTCAACGCCTATAATATTTACTATGCCTGCAACTACATATCAGCAATATTTACATGCACATACAGCTACATTACAAGCCTTACAAAAAACTAAAACTAAGCTTGCGTGGCTTAGATTTATCACCGTTATTACCACAGCTATTGCAGCATACAAAGGTTTTGAAGCAGACATACTATTTGGCATTATTGCAATAATTCTTGGCATCAGTTTTTTTTTATTTTTTATTGCTAAAGATGTTGCCAATAATAAAGCCATCAACCACACCAATACACTCATCTTTATCAACCATCAAGAGCTGGCTGTACTCAACTACAAATATTTTCACAGAGAGTCTGGTGACCAATTTGCGCAGCATACACATGCTTATACCAACGACCTAGACATTTTTGGCAAAGCATCCTTGTTCCAATACATCAACCGCTGCAATACCGAACAAGGCAAAGCATTATTAGCAGATAATTTACAGAAAGCCATTACCAAAGAAGCCATACAAAATAGACAATCGGCTATTAAAGCTCTGCGACAACAAACACAATGGCAGCAGCAGTTTCAGGCCATTAGCCTACAATCACCAATAACAATTAATACAGAGCAGAAAATAAACCAATGGCTACAAAGCGATGAACAACATTTACAAGCTAACTACTGGAAAATACTATTACCACTCTATGGCATTTTTACCACAACATGTGTGGCTCTTTACACTATTGATATACTTTCTACACCTATATTTTCTGGCATTTTATTATTGTGCTTAATATTTGCTTTTGCCCAAAGTAAAAAAGTAATGGCTTCTTATACTTTACTCAACAATATTGTAAAAGAATTAAGCGTAGCTGAACAGTTAATTACCACCATCGAGCAAGCAAATTTTGAAGTAACAGCATTAAAAAGTTTACAATCAGAGCTAAATATTGATAATAAAAAAGCATCAAAAGCAATTAATGAATTGAAGCAAATTCTTAACCGCTTTGATGTAAGACTAAACGTGTATTTATTTCTTGCATTAAACACCTTATTTCTGTGGGATGTTTGGCAAATAAGAGCACTGAACAAATGGAAAGCTAC
>JAAFHG010000335.1 GCA_013297585.1 Chitinophagales bacterium | reverse complement strand
CGTTGTACGTAAAATTGAAGATGGTCCAGATGTGTTTTTTATCGACCGTCATTTTATTCACGAAGTAACCAGCCCGGTTGCCTTTTTAGGTTTAGAAACTAGAAATATTGGCGTAATCTCACCTGAGAGAACATTTGCTACTGCCGATCATAACACCCCTACTATCAACCAACATTTACCTGTTGAAGACCCATTATCGGCTAATCAATTAAAAGCATTAGAAACAAATGCTGCTAAATACGGGATTTCACATTGGGGCTTAAATAATCCTAAAAACGGTATTGTACACGTTGTAGGACCAGAAAATGGTATCACGTTACCAGGTATGACTATTGTTTGTGGCGATTCGCATACCTCTACACACGGTGCTTTTGGTGCTATTGCGTTTGGTATTGGTACTTCTGAGGTAGAAATGGTGTTGTCTTCTCAATGTATTATGCAGCCCAAGCCTAAAAAAATGCGCATTACTATTAATGGCAAATTAGGTAAAGGTGTTTCGCCAAAAGATGTGCCTTTATTTGTATTGTCTCAAATTTCTGCTAGCGGTGCAACTGGCTACTTTATTGAGTTTGCAGGTGAAGTGTTTGAGCAAATGAGCATGGAAGGAAGAATGACCGTTTGTAACTTATCTATAGAAATGGGTGCTCGTGGTGGTATGATTGCGCCAGACGAAACCACTTTCAACTACTTAAAAGGTAGAGAAAAAGCACCAAAAGGCGATGCTTGGGACAAAGCAGTTGCACATTGGAAAACGTTGAAAACTGATGCTGATGCACAGTTTGATTTAGAGCTAACATTTACTGCTGACCAAATAGAACCACAAATTACTTACGGTACAAACCCAGGTTTAGGTACAGGTATTAGCAAAAATATTCCAATGGCTGCTGCTGTTAAAGATGGCGCAGCATCTTATAAAAAATCATTGGCTTACATGGGCTTTGCAGAAGATGAGAAAATTATTGGTAAGCAAGTAGATTATGTCTTCTTGGGCAGTTGTACCAATGGTCGTATTGAAGATTTCAGAGCTTTTGCAAGCATTGTAAAAGGCAAACAAAAAGCCGATAACATAACAGCTTGGTTAGTACCAGGTAGCCACATTGTAGAAGCACAAATTAAAGAAGAAGGCATTTTAGATATTTTAACTGAAGCTGGTTTTCAATTGCGTCAGCCGGGTTGTTCAGCTTGTTTAGCTATGAACGATGATAAAATTCCTGCGGGTAAATATGCTGTAAGTACTAGCAACAGAAACTTCGAAGGTCGTCAAGGACCAGGTAGTAGAACACTATTGGCTAGCCCATTGGTTGCTGCTGCTGCTGCTGTTACAGGTGTTGTTACAGACCCAAGAGAATTAATTTAAACCCCTTACCCCTAAAGGGGGAAAGAGAATGAAAAGTTTTTTATAAATATTAAATTGAAAAAATCCTACACCCCTTTAGGGGTCGGGGGCAAAATTATAATCATGGCTTACGATAAATTCACTGTTCTTACAAGTTCTGCGGTTCCTTTACCAATAGAAAACGTAGATACTGACCAAATTATACCTGCACGTTTCTTAAAAGCTACTAAGCGTGAAGGTTTTGGCGATAATCTTTTTAGAGATTGGCGCTACAATAACGACGAAACACCAAAGCAAGATTTCGTTTTAAACAATCCTATTTACTCTGGTAAAATATTAGTTGGTGGCAAAAACTTTGGTAGCGGTAGCAGCCGTGAACACGCTGCTTGGGCTATTTATGATTATGGATTTCGTTGTGTAGTATCTAGCTTTTTTGCTGATATTTTTAAAGGCAATGCTTTAAACATTGGCATTTTGCCAGTTACAGTAAGCGATGAATTTTTAGTAAAAATATTTACAGCTATAGAGGCTGACCCTAATGCACAAATAGAGGTAAATTTAGAAGCGCAAAGCATTACCATTTTACCTACTGGCGAGTCTGAATCTTTTGCTATTAATGGTTACAAAAAACACAATATGCTAAATGGTTTTGACGATATTGATTATCTACAAGCCATGAAAGACGAGATTAAAACCTTCGCAGCCAATTCAGCATACTAGCCCCTGCCCCTAAAGGGGTATAAAAGTGGGTTTTGTGAATAAAAATTTATCCAATAAATGAGCGATAAAAAAAGAAATCACCCTTTAGGGGCGGGGCGTCACATAGAAATAATGGATACCACGCTACGCGATGGTGAACAAACGAGTGGTGTATCCTTTTCTGCTTCAGAAAAATTAACGATTGCACAATTATTATTAACTGAGGTTAAAGTAGATAGAATTGAAATCGCTTCTGCACGTGTATCAGAAGGCGAATTTTTAGCCGTAAAGAAAATTACTAGTTGGGCTGCTGCCAATGGCTTTATTGATAAAGTAGAAGTACTCACTTTTGTTGATGGCGAAACCTCTATTAATTGGATGATAGAATCTGGCGCAAAAGTGATGAACTTGTTGACCAAGGGTTCATTGAATCATTTAACGCACCAATTGAAGAAAACACCACAGCAGCATTTTGACGAAATAGCGGCTGTGATTGCTTTAGCCAATAGCAAAGGCATTACCTGCAACGTGTATTTAGAAGATTGGAGCAATGGTATGCGTAACTCTAAAGACTATGTTTTTCAATACCTAGATTTTTTAACTAAGCAACCTGTAAAGCGTGTTTTGTTACCCGATACATTAGGCGTTTTAATTCCTTCAGAAGTAAGTGAATTTATAGGCGAGATAGTCAATAGGTATCCAAATACACATTTCGATTTTCATGGTCATAATGATTATGATTTAGGTACGGCCAATGTTTTAGCCGCAGTAAAAGCTGGTATTCATGGCTTACATCTTACCGTTAATGGCATGGGTGAAAGAGCTGGTAATGCGTCATTATCTAGCACCGTAGCAGTATTGAACGATTTTGTAAAAAATGTAAAAACATCGGTAGTTGAAAAATCACTGTATTCTGTAAGCAAGCTAGTTGAAACATTTTCTGGTTTTCGTGTATCGCCCAATCAACCAATTGTGGGTGAAAATGTGTTTACCCAAACCGCAGGTATTCATGCAGATGGTGACAAGAAAAACAACTTGTATTTTAATGATTTAATGCCTGAACGTTTTGGCCGTCAGCGTAAATATGCTTTGGGCAAAACAAGTGGCAAAGCCAAGATTGAGAACAACTTGCAGCAGTTGGGTATTCAATTATCTGATGAAGATTTAAAGAAAGTTACCCAACGCATTATTGAATTGGGCGACAGAAAAGAAATGGTTACACAAGCTGATTTGCCTTACATTATTTCTGATATTTTAGATAGTAACACCATTGAAGAGAAAGTACAGATAGAAAATTATGTACTCACGCATTCAAAAGATTTACGCCCATCGGTTACATTAAGAATTAGCATTAATAACGAAATATTTGAAGAACATGCACAAGGCGATGGTCAGTACGATGCCTTTGTAAATGCCTTACAAAAAATATACAAACTCAAAAAACTAGAATTGCCACTACTGACAGATTATACTGTTCGTATTCCTCCTGGTGGTAAATCAGATGCTTTGTGCGAAACCATTATTACTTGGTTACACAATGGTAAAGAGTTTAAAACCCGTGGCCTTGATAGTGACCAAACGGTAGCTGCAATTAAAGCAACGCAAAAAATGTTGAATATTATTTAGAAGGCAAAGAGGTTTAAGGCAAGGAGGCAGGAATATGTAAGGCAGAAAGTAAAAAAAGTTTACAAATGACACCAATTAAATCATACAGAGACTTAATTGTTTGGCAAAAAGCAATGGCTTTGGTAAAGGATATTTACCTTACAAATCAAGCTTTTCCGCAAGAAGAAATCTATGGTTTAACTAGTCAAATACGTAAATGTGCCATTTCTATACCTAGCAATATTGTAGAAGGTTATGGTAGAAATTCAACTGGTGATTATAAACGTTTTTTGCAAATAGCTAATGGTTCTCTGTAAGAATTGCAAACACAAATTCAAATTGCCTTAGACCTAAATTATATTACACAAGAAAGTTTTAATAAGGTATTAAACCTAAGTATTGAAATATATAAAATATTGTACACCATTATTCAAAAACTAAAATAAGCGAAGCGCTGAAACGGATAGAGGCTTTAACTCTTTGCCTCCTTACCTTTCTGCCGCTTTGCCTCAAAAGAAAAAATGAAAAAACACATCTTAATCGTTCCTGGTGATGGTATTGGTCAGGAAGTAACTGCTGTAGGTAAACAAGTTTTAGACAAAATAGCTGCTAAATTCAACCATGAGTTTACATACGATGAAGCCTTAATTGGCCACGTTGCTATTGAAGCTACAGGTAATCCTTTGCCAGAAGAGACTTTGGTAAAAATGAAAGCTTCTGATGCTATTTTATTTGGTGCGGTTGGTCATCCGAAATACGATAACGATCCTACTGCTAA
>JAAFHG010000525.1 GCA_013297585.1 Chitinophagales bacterium | reverse complement strand
GCTATAATTACCAAATGCTTACAGATAAACGCTATATTTACACCGATGCAGTTATTCATAGTTTGGGCAAGGGCTTTCTGGGATTTGAGCAATCAATGTCCTTCGATTATTATACAAAAATTGGAACACTTAATAAATCAACGTTTGATACACAATTTAATATTCCTTTAAGTTCAGAAAGTAGTACTGGAAAATTTATTAGTGTGCCACCTGTTAATGGGGTAATAGATTATGCGATAGACAATACAAAATTAATTACCAAAAATAGTAATTCATTTCAATTAATCGCTCGCAACACCAAAGGCTATTTTATTCAACTCAATTCCACTATTAGTAAAGATTATTTAAAATCAATACAAGCAACCACTTCTTTTGGTTATAATGTAAACCTTGCCGGTACTTTAGCAAGTAAATCAATCATTTATGGTTGGGGTGCTAACCCTTATGTAAAAACTATGCTTTACAATTATACCTATCAGCTTAATAATGGAAATTATAAGCCCATTACACAGATTATTACACAAACACAGGCTGGCGAACCAAGTTATATGAGAATTACTGATTACACGTATGATGCACAAGGGCGTTTAACATCCGCTATTAACGACCAAAGTAATTTAAGTGTACCTTCAAACAGTGTGCTTACTACCACTTACTCACTATTTAATGCCTTTGGCGATGCTACTCAAATAGTAGTATCGGCTCCAAATGTTCCATTGCCCAGAAGTTCATCTATAATGTTTGACCCAACAGGACGATTTAAAATTAAAGCAACAAACGCACTTGCTAATTTTAAAGAATACGTGTATGATACAAAGTATGGTAACATATTGCAGGAAAAAGACATAACAGGCCTAACCACCAATTATTTTTACGATGGTTTAGGCAGATTAGCTAAAACCATATTGCCAAACAATGCGGTTAATAAAATTTCTTATGCTTGGGACGACCCGGGCGTATCGTACACCTATTCATCAAACCGCCTTGGCGTATACTCAATAAAAACAGAGGTAGAGGCAAATGGGTACGTAAAAACTTACCACACCACTGATGGCCAGGTGTTAAGAGAAGAAAGTCAGGATTATGCCGGACAAATGGTTATAAAAGATACAAAATATAATTTAGGTACTAATTTTTCTTATCCCGATGGTGTGGTGTTAGAAACCACAGAACCCCATTACCTCGGCCAGCCTAAGTATTTAACAAACCGTTACGATTACGAAACTACTTATTATCGTCCATTAACACAAAGCATTTATGCTATGAACAATGGTGTGGCGACAAATGCCAATATTTATGAGCAAAATGGCTATAATATTCCAAGTACAGATGCAGTATACACAATACCGTTTGAATCTATAACCAATCAAAAAAGTCAAAGCATTACTAAAAAAAGTAATGCGGCTGGGCAATTAACCGATGTCGTAAATGTAAACCCTATTTCTGCTCAAAACACAAATTATTTATACACGAGTAATGGGCAACCTAAAAGCATCAACTTAACATCGTCATCTAACTCTGGTCAAAACATTTTTCACACATTTACCTACGATTGTTTAGGCAACAAAACACAAATGATAGACCCTAGCTTAGGCACAACCGATTATGTTTACAACGCACTTGGCGAGCTTTTAAAACAAACCAGCCCTGCTGGAGTTTTTGATTATACCTACGACGTTTTAGGGCGTATGCTTACAAAAGTTGGTAGTGTGAGTGGAACCACCACTTACCAGTACGTTACCAGTGGCAATGGTAAACAACAGTTATATAAAGTTTTGGGGTCAAATAGTACCAGCGAATATACGTATGATGCCTTTAACCGAATGACTCAAAACAAAGAAACCGTTTTATCCACCAATAAAATACTAACCAGCAATTATGCTTACGATAATTACGGGCGCGAAATACAACATACTTACCCCAGCGGCTTTATTACTAAAAACAGTTATAACAGCCAAGGGCATTTAACTGACATCACTGATAATAGCAATGCTCCCCTTTGGCAATTGGTAACTAAAGATGCAATGGATCGTATAGTAGAATATAATTACGGCAATGGCATTAATACAAAAAATACCTATAATAATTTAAATTACTTAACCGTAATAAACCATGGCAATGGGGGCATACACACACAAACCTACGACTATAATGGCATAACTGGTAATTTAAGAAGTAAGTTGTTTGAAAAATTTATTGGCAGCCCCACTACCTTAAAAGAAAACTTTACATTTGATGCGTTAGATCGTTTAACACAAAGTAAACAAGTGGATCCTTTAAACAGCGCAACCGTTTTGCAACAAAATAATCTAGCCATAGATGTGCTGGGTAATATTACCCATAAAGATGATGCTGGCGATTTGCAATACACCCTGCCCAACAAACCATTTACCTTAACGCAAATAGCCAACCCAACCAGCAACATAAGTTTAAATACCTTAAGTGCCATTTATAACGATTTTGATAAAGTAAAACAATTAAGTGAGATGACTACCAATAAGCAATTAGATGTGGTGTATGGCAACGGTAATGAGCGCATAAAGGTAGATTACAGTATTGGTGGCATAAACCAATACACCCGCTACTATGCCGAAAATTATGATAGGCAGGAAACCAGTACTGGCTATAAGGAATGGACTTACATTGCTGCTCCTAGCGGCTTGTGTGCAGTAAACTATAACAACAATGGCACTAGCCAACTAAACTATGTGTTAAACGACCATTTGGGTAGCCCTGTTTTATTAACCAACCAAAGCCAGGGCTTGGTAGAAGAATACAGCTTTGACAGT
>JAAFHG010000689.1 GCA_013297585.1 Chitinophagales bacterium | reverse complement strand
CAGTTGCTGTACCATTTTGCGTTAAGTTGGCAATAGTATTGTCAGAAATTGTAGTAGGCGTAGCAATTGCACCAACGCTAATACCTACAACTCCTTGCGTTCCTGCTGTATTTACGGTCGTTGCGACAATACTATTAGCGACAGTTGCACTACCAACCGTATTGAAAGTAATTGAATTAGTACCTCCGCCAATAGAAATTCCTGTAAATACAACACCAATCGTCGCTGCTGTAGAATTCAATGTATAACCACCAATTTTATTATTGCTAATATTAGTAATCCCCGTAGCACTACTATTGATACCTTGAACACTAAAACCACTAATAGAAGTATTTGTAACAATTGCACCAGTTCCTGTTACAGAGCCAATAACGTTACCAGTCACTGTTCCTATATCATAATTACCAGTGCCTGCTGTTAATATACCAATAGAAAACAAACTTGCTGTTGTTCCTGCCGTCTGACTAATATTAGTTACAATATTTCCTTGAATACTACTATTCACTCCTGGTACTGTAGTTAAACGAATTGCGTAGAAATTGCTAGATACCGTACCCGCTAGGGTATATGTACCAGTACCTGCGGCAGAACTATAACCAATTGTATTAGCACTAACTGTATAACCAGTACCAGCGGTTACAAGAATCCCATGATGTGTTGCCGCAGTAGTAAATGTCCGTGTTCCCGTTTGGAATAACTTATTATTAGTTACAGTCCAAGCAGAGTTGCCACTATTAATATTTATTCCCGTAGTACCGAGTGCTGCGTTAAAGTAATTAGAAATATCACAAGCATTAATTGTAATATTGTTATTTTCGGTAGCCGCAATACTATTAAAAGACATAATACCATTGATAGGAAAAAGCGTAGCACTTGCATTAGCAATTTTACAGTTATCTACTGTATTGTTATCATTTCCTGTCAATAAAGCATTACCGAAAAATACAACACCCGTACCATTTGTAGAAGTAGCTCCTAACAAAGTGGTATTTTTTAGCATATTGTTTGAAGCATCGTTAATGAAACGAATAGCTGATGACAACCCCGTGCCAGAGTTAGAAATTGTCAAGATGTTTCCACCATCAATAGTTACATTGTCAGCACCATTAAGGTCGATAAGGTGTCCAGCTGCTAATGTGCCAGCAATCGTGTAAGGCCCAGCTCCCGTAGTTGCGATGCTAATATCGGTATAACTCGCTGAACCTAGACCACTTTCATTTAAGACTGCCGAAGCGGTTTCAGCGGTACTACCCGAAATCGTCACAGCGATTGAGCCATTATGCACGCCCGCGTTGATATCGTCAAACGCCGCTTTTAAAGTTGTATAAGAAGAAGCTCCTATAGTAACTTGTGCAGAAGCAGTATAAGCTAACAATGTAGCAAATAGTGCTAAAAAAAGAGTTTTTGTAAGATGTCTTTGTAACATACTGTAAAGGTTAATTAAAAATATTATCAATAAAGTGTTTATTCTGCTAAAAAACAAACAGAATGTAGAGAGATAAAAATAGTGAGTGATTTTGGTTCGGAGAGTATTTGTTGAAATAAAAACAACAAAAATTTATGTAAAAATAATATATCTATTTGTAATAAAGCATAAAAAAGAAAAAAAATTATGAAAATTTTAAAATTAATAGATAAATACAGATGAAATAAGCGTTTTTTTCCAAATTATTAATATTTGCATGCTCTACTATCGTTGTTTTTACCACAAACGACATGTTTTAAACGACAAACGACAGGTTAAGATTATTTTGCGATAAATCATTTATGCGCTATTCTTCTAAGAATCGAATTGCTATATAAGCCATCGTTCCGATACTCGTTAATAGGCTATTTTCTTCTATGTCGAAAGTGTTCGTATGTAGTGCCGATGTAATTCCACGTGCTTTATTTCCCGTACCAAGACGATAGAAACAAGCAGGAATCTGTTGTGAATAATAAGCAAAATCTTCCGCAGTCATGCGTATTGGTAGATGCTCTATTTGGCTCTCGCCTAAATATTCCGTAGCAAATTGCCATGTTTTTGCGGTAGCAGTTTCATTATTGTATAAT
>JAAFHG010000220.1 GCA_013297585.1 Chitinophagales bacterium | reverse complement strand
AAACTGCAGCAAGCCTTGTTCGTTAGTGGCAATATTTATTTTGCTGACACAACCTTTTATCCTAATAACAGCTTAATTTAAAAAACCGCAAGCCCTACGCACATTGCAGCACATTTGCAAGGCACACAAAACCCACACGCAGAAGCCAACCTTACAAAAGAGCTGCAATTTGCCAACGCCACACGACAAACCCTGGCAATCGAAAAAATGCCCCAATATTAAATAATTAAAAAAAACTTAAATTTAATTGGTTAGCATATACAAGTTAACTTACTTTCACAATGCAATAAAAACCACACTATGAAACAAACACTCACCATTTCCCTAATCCTTGTTACTGCATTTGCCATTAGTGGCAGTAGTTGTAAAAAAAATGCTGACCCGTTACCCGACAACCCTTATGGCTTACCAAATGCTACACAAACTGGGGCAAATATCTTTGCCTGTAGAATAAATGGACAAAACCAAATAGCTAAGAATAGCATATATACCATTAATGCTTGGATGTCAGCTAATAACGATACATTAAACGTAGGCGGTCAATTTGGCAAAAGTTATTATCAATTTTTAAATTTTGGTTCGATATTAAAAGATAGAAGAGCTAATCTAGACTACTCACTTGAAAAGTCTTCTGAAACAACATTTTTCTATAACGCAGATTCTACATGCTTGAATTTTCCTTCCCCTGTAATAAATATATATAAAGCAATTGGCTCTTTCAGGTATTCTAAAATTGATGCTACTAATAAAATAGTATCAGGAACATTTAATTGTGTTTTTGTAGTACCGGGTTGCGATAGCATTAAAGTCACCGATGGACGATTTGATATTAAATACCATTATTAAAAACCAATAAATCAAAAACTATGAAACAATTAATCACCTTCTGCATTAGCATCATGCTATGCATTGCAACTTCATTTGCTCAATCATTTGACACCACCCAATTTTATGGTAAGAACAATTACTTATTTCAGCACATCGATAAAACACCAATTACCACTGGTCTGTTGCGGGATTATGGTATCGACTTCCAAGAACTAAATAATTATACTGGCACCGCTTTGCACGATAGCAATTTTACATCGTTGGCGGATTGGCGGATGCTTTACGCAAGTTTGTATAGCCAACAGATAAACAGTACGGCCAGTTTGATGTACCTAGATACGCTAAACAAACTCTTTAGCCAATATGGCATTATGGGCGATCCGATAAGTTTTGTAGGCCTGTACTACAATTACCAAAGTATTGACCCCAACGCACAAGACAACAACCAGTTTTATATAAGCAATAACCAATTGTACGATGTATCTGGCAGGTCGGGCAGTCCATATCTTACCAATGAGGTTTTTTCCGTTGCTACTACAAGGCAAGTAGCCGCCACTGGCGATAACCAGTTTATTTTTAGAAGCAGTTTATTGTTTGGCAATACTGGCAAAACCATTAGCAGTATTCAGGTAGATGCACTTGGCACAGGCAACTACCAAACCGTAACCATTGGCACTGCTTTTACTGCCCATTATGATACTGCTGGCTTATACAATATTAACATCACCATTACCTATGCAGATAATACCGTTAAATATGCCCATACCAAACTGGCAGTTTATGGCAGTAATTATGGTGGTGCTTCGGTAAATTTCCACAAGGCTTTTGGCTACAAAGGTTATGGGCCACCTTATGCTCATGAAGTATTTACATATGGTACAAGAGGTAATAACGAGTCTGTACAAGCTACCAAAGCCTATTTAGGTGTATTTGCACAAGGTGATATAACTATTGACCTTGCGGTAAGCAACACCACAGGGCAAATAAGAAAACCTTTAATAATAATTGAAGGTTTTGACCCAAATCAAGAATTTAATTATAATGGTTTTTTTGATGGTCTTGTGCCAAGGCTTAATAGAGATATTAATACGAACAATCCAATCACACTTAACACAGGCTTAGATAATATAAATGAGTACGACTTAATATTTGTAAATTACGCCAATGGTACAGATTATATACAGCGTAATGCTTTTTTATTAGAGCGGGTAATAGAAATAGTAAACAACCGTAAAACCTTTTGGAACGGTGTAAGGCAACAAAATGTAATTGTGGGTATGAGCATGGGTGGCTTAGTGGTAAGGTATGCCCTGCGGGATATGGAATTGAATAATCAAAACCACGATACCCGTTTGTTTATTAGCCACGATGCACCGCACAATGGTGCCAATGTACCGGTGGCCTATCAGGCATTGGTGCAATACATTGCCCCTTGGAAAATTGTAAACTTTGGTGGTAATTTCCCTTTCATTCGTTGGGTAGATATGTTTCCACAAGCAGTAGACGCAGAAAATTTATTTAATAGCCCCGCTGCTAAGCAAATGCTTATACAGCGTTATTCATTGCAATCCTCTGGTAGCAATACATTCAATTCACTAACTTATTCATTATCAGCAGACAATAGCGTACACAATGCTTTTATGACGGAGTTAAATAACCTTGGCTGGCCTATTAATTGTAAAAATATCACACTTGCAAATGGTGCTTGTAATGGTACTATACAATTTGCCGACAATAGTAAAATGTTATCTATTGATGGCACCCAAAGTTGGTCATATTTCGGTGGTCTTTGGCGTTCATTTGTAGCAACAATAGGTGGTATTAATTCTGCCAATATTTCATTAACCCTAGGTACAGTTCCAATTAATAACAATGCTTTGGCAGTACAATATCCATTAGCCCTAATATCTACTAAAACAAACTTAGTATTTGATTTTGGAGCATGGGCAATACCTGCCAATGGCACATCTGAAATTTTTAGAGGGGATGTTTATATAAAACGCAAATTGCTTTGGTTATTTAATTCAACAAGCTATATTTTAAAATGCCATGTGTCTTCAACAGGTAATATGTTACCAATAGATAATGCACCAGGCGGGGTATATGATTTAATTGCTTTTGGGTTAGATATAAATGATGTTAACGATCAATTACATAATAGTTTAGGTGATTGGGCTAATGCAAAAGTTTTGCAACCTCAATTTTGCTTCGTACCAACAGTTAGTGCGTTGGCTTTTAGTAATCCCACCTCTTTTTACCGTTCTGCAATTTGCGATATTGTAAACTGCAATAATCCAACTGCTGTTGCCAATTATTTTGCACCACAAACTAACCAGTTACACATTTCTTATACGCAAGAAAATACTAATTGGATATTACAAAACCAAGATGCGAATTTTAACTGTGCTAAAATATGTGCAGACAACTTATCAATTACTGGTAACAGCCCAATTTGTACAAGTGAGTTATTTACATTAAATAATGCACCCGCTGGCTCTACCATTAATTGGGTACTATCACCATCAAATCTTGTAACCCCTTTTACCAATGGCAACCAAATTACGCTACAACGAAATGGCACATCAAACGGTGTAATAACCCTTACAGCTACCATTACCAATGGTTGTAATGTTACCCCAAGTGTTAGTAAGCAAAACATTGTAGTAGGTACTGGCTTTAATATAGTAAGTTTTACAGAAAAGTACATTACTTGCCTAAATAGTAAACCTTATTTTTATGGTGCAGTTCTAGCCGTACCAGCCGCTACAAATTACGAATGGTACTCAAAAGATGAGAGTAATGCCAATAACCCATTTATACTAAGGCAATCATCTTCTAGCAATACCGCCGATTTTCCACTTGGCAACAATAAGGGCAATAGATATTATACCATACGTGTAATAGCTACCAACCCATGCGGCACTATACAAACTATAGCTGCCGATGGCTATTTATTTGCACCTAATTGTACCAACCAAAATGGGTTACGCTTAGCTACAAGCCCCAACCCATCTACAAGTACCATGCAATTAGAATTAATAGACGATAGTAACACCAATACAACAGCGGCTGAAACCACAAATGCAAGTACCGCACAATCCACACCCACAATACAAGAAATACAAATTATAGATAAAGCGGGCAAAATTAAAAAAAGCATAAAAGGCAATAAAAAAAGTAAAATAACCATCAATATTGCCGACCTGCCAAAAGACATGTACACCATAAGCGTATTTGATGGCGAAAATTGGTTTACTAGCAACATCATTAAAAACTAATACACAGTTAAAATATTACAATAAAGGCGGCTGAAATTGCCGCCTTTATTTGTGTATCTAATTTTGTATTATATTTATTTTCTAAAATAATCATTCACATTTAAACTACAATTATGTCAAGCACTTCCGAAACAGGCCACACCAAAAACGTCAACAATTTTTTATTACTTATCAACTACTGCGTTGGGCTTGGTACAAAATACAATCCTACCAACAATGCACTAAAAGTTGCCAACTTAACCACACAGCAAGCCACTTGCGAAGCTGAAGTAAAAAATGCTAGTAAGCAAACCAAAATTTATAACACCGTAGTAGATGAAAGAAGGTTAGCATTCAACCCCTTACAATCTTATGCTACACAAATTGTAAATGCGTTCTCAATTATCAATTTGCCAGACAATACCGTAAACGGTGCTATTGAAATAAATAGAAAAATACAAGGCAAAAGGGCTACACCAAAGAATGATAGTCTGCCCCCTACTTCTACCGCAACACCAGCCGAAGAAGAAGACGCAATATCTGCAAGCCAACAAAGCTTTGATAACTATGTAAAACATTTTGGCGATTTGATTGATTGGATAGAACTACAACCCACTTACAACCCCAATGAAACAGAGTTAAAAGTAGCTGCCATGAAAACCTACTTAGATAAAATAGACAACGCCAACAAAGCTGTTATTGCTGCAAAAGTACCTTACGACAATGCCTTAGATAGTAGAGATGCAGTAATGTATGCAGACAAAACAGGCTTGGTAGACACCGCTTTAGACGTAAAAAAGTACATAAAAGCAGTTTTTAAAGCCGATAGCCCACAATACAAACAAGTATCAGGCATTGCCTTTACACGTCAACCAAGGCGTTAAATAGTTGGACTATTACTTTTAGTAATCGAGATAAACCGACAATTTGACACCACAAAAGCACTTTCAAACACAAAAACATGACGCAACTACTGTTTTTTTGAGGAAAAAGCCACTTTTTTTAGAAAACAACCGACCCAACGAAGAAAACAACCTATCTGACAGAGAAAATAACCACTTTGGTTTAAGAAACTATTGATTTGACAAAGAAAAATAGCGACCCGACAGAGAAAACGCCCACTTTGGTTTAAGAAACTATTGGTTTGACAAAGAAAAATAGCGACCCGACAGAGAATAATACCAAACTGTTTTAAGACAAAGGCAGTTTGCTACAAGGTGGACATGCCTCGTTTTGCGACACGATAAGCAGTACATAGCCCAGCAAGGTCAGCCACTTTGCAAAGGCACACAAGGCAACGCACAAAGCCAACCTTTACAAACAGGCTGCCCAGTACCAACCATCAGCAGACGAACATAGCCAAACACCCACCAAGTAGATTAATACTGCCACTAACATGGGGTTTTGCAATATTGGGGCTTGACGTTGTAATCTTCATCATTACCAACATGGCAGCAGTTGTTCGGGCAGGACAAGCATCATCGGGCATTTGGTTGTTATCTTGTACATTTGTTTTTAAATCAGCAGCGGTTCCGGGCTTGACGTTTTTCAAATCCCCCAACATCGCAAAGCCCTGTTCGTTAGCTGCTACCTTCGTAGGACACACTCTAAATTTCAAATCAGACAAAATAAACCAACAATAATTTTATGGACTTCAAAGACGAAATCAAACAATTTGGCGACAGAGTTGAAAAACTAAAAGCACAAATCAGTACAGAAGAAGCAACAAAAAATGCTTTCATTATGCCTTTTATCAAAGCGTTAGGTTATGACGTTTTTGACCCACTTGAAGTAGTTCCAGAATATGTTGCAGACATTGGAATTAAGAAAGGAGAAAAAGTTGACTATGCAATTTTAAAAGATGGACACCCAACTATTTTAGTTGAGTGCAAACATTGGGGAGAAAACTTGGATGTTCATAATTCCCAGCTTTTTCGCTACTTCCATACGACAAAAGCTAAGTTTGGACTTTTATCAAATGGCATTGTTTACAGGTTTTACACAGACTTGGTTGAGAAAAACAAAATGGACGAAAAACCATTTTTAGAATTTAATGTAACCGACATTAAAGACAACCAAATTGAAGAGTTAAAGAAGTTTCATAAATCATATTTTGACGTTGACAACATTGTAAACACAGCCAGCGAACTAAAATATATGAACGAACTTAAAACGTTCATCAATGTTGAATTTCAAAATCCAACCGAAGGCTTTGTTAGACATTTTGCAAAGCAAGCTTATCCAGGAATTTTGACAGCAAAACTAATGGAGCAGTTCACTGCTTTGACAAAAAAATCAATTCAACAATACATCAATGACTTGATTACTGAACGTTTGAAATCTGCTTTAAAGAAAGAAAACGATGACGAAAAAACAACAGAACAAGAATC